>DATHOI010000518.1:0-13477 GCA_035485095.1 Polyangiaceae bacterium
CGCAGATCTACGCCACGGACATGAGCCCCAAGGCGCTCGAGATGGCGCGCGAAGGGGTGTACGCCGAATCCGCCGCCGCGAGCTTCGGTAGAAATTATCAGGAAAGTGGCGGCAAGTTGCGGCTCGACGATTACTACTCGAGCGCTTATGGCCGGATCGTCGTGCGCGAAAGCCTGCGCCGGAACATCGTCTTCTTTCAGCATGACCTGGCCTCGGACTACGCGCTCGGCGAGATGAACGTGGTGTTTTGCCGAAACGTGCTCATCTACTTCGGAGCCGAGCTGCGCGATCGCGCGCTCAGCACGTTCAGTGATTGCCTCGATTACGGCGGGTTTTTGTGCCTCGGTCGCAACGAGAGTCTGCCCACGGGCGCGGCCGGCAATTTTGCCGTGACCTCCGCCTCGGAACGCATCTACCGCCGGAGGCCGTCGTGAAGGCGAACAATCCTTCACCCGAAGGCCCGCACTCGCTGCGGGCAGCGGTGCTCGCCGTCGACGACGTAGAGGCGAACCTGATCGCGCTTCGCGCGCTGCTCGAGGACATGGACTGCGACGTCGTCTTTGCCAAGTCGGGAAATGACGCCCTGAGGCACCTGCTACGCCGAGATTTCGCGGTGGTATTGCTCGACGTGCAGATGCCGGAGATGGACGGTTACGAGGTCGCACACCACGCGCGTCGCAACCCGTCGACCCGCGACGTGCCCATCATCTTTCTCACCGCCGCCAACAATAGCGAGGGCATGGTGCTCCGCGGCTACGGTTCCGGCGCGGTCGATTTTCTGTTCAAGCCTCTCAATCCATCGATTTTGCGCAGCAAAGTCCGGGTATTTCTGGAGCTTCACGCCGCTCACCAGAAGATCGCCGTCGCAAAGACGGATCTCGAACGGACGAACGCCGAGCTTCGGCAAGTGGCCGAGGCAAAGGCAGAGTTGGCCGAGCAGTTTCAGCTCGCCAACGTCGAGCTGAAAACCGCGTACAGCGAGCTGCAAAGCACCCAAGCGCAACTGATTCAAGCGGCAAAGATGGCCTCGCTCGGTGAGCTCGTGGCCGGCGTGGCCCACGAGATCAATAACCCGCTGGCATTCGTGCTGAGCCATCTGGACACCGTACGGCGCAGCCTCGCGCAGCTCGAGGAGCACACGCCGTCGCCGCTCTCGGAGGTGGCTCGGCACAGCCTGCAACGGGCCAACGACCGCTCACACGAGATGATGCTGGGGTTGGGTCGAATTCGTGAGCTGGTCGTCAAGCTGCGCACGTTCTCGCGGCTCGACGAGGGCGAGCGCAAGCGGATTAGCGTTCGGGAGTGTGTCGAAGCGGTGTTGACCATCCTCGGCCACCGTCTCAAGGGTCGGATCGACGTGCAAACGAGCTTTGGCGCTCCGGACGAGATCGATTGCTACGCCAGCTTACTCAATCAAGCGATCATGAATCTCGTCTCGAATTCGATCGACGCCATGGCGGGCGCGGGCACGATTCGTATCTCGACGGGCGCGCAAGGGGATCGCTATTCGATCGCGGTTGCCGACACGGGTCCGGGCATTCCGAAAGAGCTGAAGGAGCGGGTTTTAGAGCCATTTTTTACGACGAAGCCAGTCGGGGAGGGGACAGGGCTCGGGCTTTCGATCACCTATTCCATCGTGCACAAGCACGGTGGGACTCTGGAGCTGAGTGACGCAGAAGGCGGCGGTACGTTGGCGAAGATCGTCATTCCGCTGAGCGAGACTGAAGCGAGGTAGTATGGATGTAGTCAAGGAACGTGTTTTGCTCGTGGATGACGAGCCGCAGGTCTTGGTCGCGCTCGAGGACCTCCTCGGTGAAGACTTCGAGGTGTTCAAGACGGAGTCACCCGAGCAAGCGCTGGAGATGGTACGGCGCGAGAACGGCATTGCGGTCGTGATCAGCGACCAGCGGATGCCGAAAATGACCGGGGACGAGCTGCTCACGAGGCTCGGATCGTCGTCGGACGCGCGGCGCATCCTGGTCACGGCGTTCGCCGACCTTTCCGCGGTCATTCGAGCCGTGAACAACGGCAAGATTTTTGCCTACGTCACGAAACCTTGGAACCCGGACGACTTGCGCATCAAGGTGAAGAAGGCGGCCGAGCACTACCGCCTGGCTCAGGAGCTCGCGCGCGAACGTCGCTTGCTTACGTCTATCCTGAATAGCTTGAATGAAGGCATCGTCGTCGCGGACCGAGAGGGCAAATGTTTGCTCTTCAATCCGCAGGCCGAAAAGATCTTGGGCAAGGGTGCGAGTCACGTCGACCCAGAGACCTGGGCTAGCCACTACGGTGTGTTCGCGGGGTCTCGCTCCGGGCTGTTGCCTGCCAACGACAACCCGCTCGTGCGAGCGATGGCAGGTGAGGAAGCGCCGGAGGTCGAGGTGTTCGTGCGCAACGACAAGGTGAGCGGTGCGACCGTCGCGATCACCGGCACGCCGCTCGGCGGCGCGAACAACGACATCACGGGTGGCGTCGCGGTCCTTCGGGACGTGACTCAGCAGCGGCAGCTCGAAGTCCAGCTCAGCCAGTCTCAAAAGATGGACGCCATCGGGCGGCTTGCGGGCGGCGTGGCGCATGATTTCAACAATCTGCTGGTGGTGATTCAAAGCTATTCAGAGCTGATTCGCGAAGATTTGCCGGTCGATGACCCCAAGCGCAACGACCTCGATGAAGTGCTCGCCGCGTCGCGCCGAGCCGCAGCCTTGACCAAGCAGCTGCTGGCGTTCAGCCGCAGCGAAGCCGTTCAGCCTACGGTCGTGCAATTGAACGACGTGGTCGCTGGGATCGAGAAGATGCTACGTCGCATCATCGGTGAGGATGTGGAGTTGTTCACCGCGCTGTCGCCAGGGCTCGGCTCGATTCGCGCGGACGCGGGCCAGCTCGATCAGGTCATCCTGAATTTGTCGGTCAACGCACGGGACGCAATGCCAAAGGGCGGGCTGCTGACGATCGAGACTCAGAACGTGGTTCTGGAGAGAGACTACGCCGACGTGCACTCCAACATGACGCCCGGCAACTTCGTGATGCTCGCCGTGACCGACACTGGTGTTGGCATGGACTCCGAAACAGAGCGCCGCATTTTCGAGCCATTTTTCACCACTAAAGAGGTGGGCAAGGGCACGGGTCTCGGTCTTGCGACCGTGTACGGCATCGTGCAGCAGTCGGGCGCACAGATCCGCGTGCACAGCGAGATCGGACGCGGCACCGCCTTCAAGATCTACTTTCCACGCCTGGACTCGACCGTTTCGGAAGCGACGCCCAGCCGAGAGAGCGTCGCTGCGCCGCAGCTTGGTGGGACTGTGCTCGTCGTGGAGGACGACACCGCTGTGCGCCAAATTGCCGTGCGCATCTTGCGCGCGCGCGGCTATACGGTGCTCGAGGCGCGTCGCCCGAGCGAGGCGCGCACGGTATGCGACGAGCACGGTGCAGGCGTCGATTTGCTGTTGACGGACGTGATCATGCCCGAGTGCACTGGCCCGCAGCTGGCTCGCGAGCTGACGCAGCGTTTTCCAAAAATGCGCGTCTTGTACATGAGCGGCTACCCGGGTGGTGCCGCTGCTCGCGCGGGCGCGCTAGAGGCCGGCGCGCCCTACCTCGAAAAACCGTTCTCGCCGATCGCGCTCGCCGACAAGATCCGGGCTGTGCTCAAGCAGTGATCAGCCGTTCTTGCGCTCGGCTTGGGCGGCCGGCAAAGAACCGCCCAGGCACGCGATGATTGCCTCGATGACTCGTTTCGTTTCGCTCGGCCCTTGCACCTGAATCGAAATGACACCCGCCTCCTTGGCGGGGTAGTCATTGCCGCCCGGAAAGAGCGCGTCACCGACGAAGACCATCTCGGAAATGGCGATGCCCAGAGTGTCGCGTAGTTTGCCAATCCCGTACGCTTTATCGATACCGGGCTTCGTCACGTCGACCGACGTCGTGCCGCCCAAGTGCACTGAAAATTCAGGGATGAGGCGATCGAGCTCGGCTTTGATCTGCTTTCGCTTGTTGAAATCCGGGTCCCACTTCTTTTTTTCTTCGATCGGCGCCTGCTGACCCAGCGCGGAGAACGTAATCTGACTGCCTCGGTCTTCCACCTGCTCACCCCAGGTTTTCTCGATCCCCAAAGCAGACGCCGCAATGACGCGTTCGAAGGACGAGACGATGCGTGCTTTCTCCGCGGCGCTGAAATCTTCGGAATAAAGCTGCTGCCACTCGGATTGATAACGATAGAACTTCGTGCCGCAGGTCGGGAGCAGCGACAAATTGGAGAGCCGCTCGTCGTGAGCCAATTCGCGGAGGACCTGCGCTTCGAACTGCGGAAAGTCGCCGCCCGAGATCACCGCGACTCGAACGGTCTCGAGCAGGGCAGAGAGGAGCGCGGCCATTTCCCCGTCGAGTCGGGATTTGCTTTCGGCGAGCGTGCCGTCCAAGTCGAAGACAATCAGCTTTTTCATGGCCGAGCCGACCTCGCGCGTACCCAATAAATGCCCGACAAATCCGCTGCCGACGGGGCACCAACGATCGGCAGTCCCTGACTATTCCCTGCCGGCTCGCAATTGTCGAGCAAGGGCAGCGAGCTCGAGCACGCGAGGATATGACAGAAATGACGAGGCAGTGACTCGCCACCTCCCGATTCGGGATCAATACTCTGGACAGTGATGAAGCTTTCGCCCCGAGTCGTCTCTAGTGTGGCCGTTTTGGCCATCGCGTCCGCTGCTTGCTCGACGGGGCTGCGCGGCCATACCGCGCGCGCAGCGATCCCGCCAGAGACCACGGAATCGAACATCACGCGCCTCACGACCACGATCTTGGAGCGGTCGCAGTTCGCGCATCACCCACTCGACACCGAGCTCGCTGGACGTTTTCTGGATGGGTATCTCGACGAGCTCGACGGCGCGCGCGCGCTGTTCTTGCAGTCGGACGTAGCGCAATTCGCTGGCTATCGCGCGACGTTGGCACGAGCTACGCGCAAAGACGGAGACACCAGCGCGGCGCGCGCCATCTTGGCTCGCTTTCTCGAGCGCCTGCGGCAACGGCAGAGCTATGTGGCGCAGTATCTGCAAACAGGGAGCTTCGATTTCACTGGCCATGACCAATACTCCTTCGACCGTGAGCACGCTGAGCGACCAAAGAACGAGAGCGCCGCGCAGGCGCTCTGGCAAGCACAGCTCCGTGCCGAATACCTGCAGGAGAAGTTGTCGGACTCGACGCCGGAGCAGATCGTCAAGCGTTTGAACGCTCGCTACGCCGAGCAGGTCAGCTTGATGCAGACGCTCAAAGCCGACGAGGTGCTCGACATCTATTTGAACGCGCTGGCGCACGTTTACGACCCGCACTCGGACTACTTGGGTCATGAACAGATGGAGAGTCTATCCATTGCCATGAACCTGTCTCTGGTCGGCATCGGCGCATCGCTCGAGTCAGACGACGGCTATTGCAAGATCCGCGAGGTGCTACCCGGTGGTCCCGCCGACCGCGCGGGGCTGCTCAAGCCAGGTGACCGCATCGTCGCCGTGGCCCAAGCCGGCAAAGAAGCGGTGGACGTAATCAATATGCCGCTGTCGCGGATCGTGCAGCTGATTCGCGGGCAAAAGGGCACGACCGTGACGCTGAGCGTGATCCCTGACGGCGCGGGGGACGGCTCAGTGCCGAAGCTGATGTCGCTCGTGCGTGACGAGATTCAACTCGAGGACGAGCAAGCCAGTGCGCGCATCGTGGATCTGCCCAGCGGTGCCGGCACCCTGCGCCTCGGTGTGCTGGATTTGCCCTCATTTTACGCGGATATGGGGGAGGGCGAGGGGCCTCACCGCAGCGTAACGGCGGACGTGCAACGTTTGGTTTCGAAGCTCAACGGAGAAAAAATCCAAGGTCTGATCATCGACCTGCGGCGTAACGGCGGCGGCTCGTTGAACGAGGCCATCAGCTTGACCGGCCTCTTCATCCATCAGGGCCCGGTCGTGCAAACCCGCGGTCCGGCGGGCGACGTCGAAATCGATAAGGATCCGGATCCGAGCGAGGCCTATGACGGCCCGTTGATTTTGCTCACCAGTCGCCTCAGCGCATCGGCCTCGGAGATTTTGACTGGCGCCTTACAGGACTACGGTCGCGCGGTCGTGGTGGGTGACTCTTCGACCTTCGGCAAAGGCACGGTCCAAAGTGTCTTGCCGCTCGCGCCGATCATGGACGAAGGCGGTCTTTCGCACAGTTACGATCCGGGCGCCCTGAAGGTCACGATTCGCAAGTTCTATCGACCTGGCGGAGCATCGACCCAGCTTCGCGGCGTCGCCTCCGATATCATTTTGCCCTCCACGACCGACTTCAGTGACCTGAGCGAGTCCGCCATGAAGGACCCGTTGCCTTGGGACGCCGTAGCGCCCGCGCCACACGAGCAGTTGAATCTGGTCGCGCCTTATGTCGGCGCGCTGCGCGAAAAGTCAGCTCAGCGTGTGGGCTCTGAAAAGGGCTTCGCGTATCTGGCGGAGGACGTGTTGCGTCTAAAAAAGACCATGGCTACCAAATCCGTGTCATTGAACGAGGCTGAGCGGCGGGCTGATTTGGAACAAGCCAAAGCGCGCCAGCACGCGCGCACCGAAGAGAGCAAAGCGCTTCCGGCCGTGGCGCCCGTAAGCTACCTGATCACGCTCAAGAACGCCGGGTCACCTGGCCTACCGCCCGCTTCTCCGTTCAAGGGCGGTGCCAATGCCATGCATGCTAAGGCCGCCGCACCTGCGCCCGGAAATTCAGAGCACGAATCGACCGAGCTATTCGCGGCAGAGGACGTGATCTTGAACGAAACGGTGCGCATTTTGGCGGACTACACGGCGCTACTGACGCCCCGGAATCACTAGTTTCAGCGGCGCTTTTGCCCCGAAATCCAGGCTGCTCGCTACCAGCCCAGTTGCCAGCTCAAGCCGAGCCCCGTCACGAAAGACGACTCGAGGCCTGCTGGGCCGCGAAAGCGCCAGTCGGATGCGAACAGGGCGCTCGGCGCTTGCGTCCGGCCCACTGCTCATGACTCATCGTATCAGCAACGCGCATGCCGGTCTCGCACACGGCAAAACCGCAGCCGGCGAGCGAGCTCGTGAACGAACGTTCGCGATGCCGACTAGCGACAGGGCTCGCGCAGCCGGCTCGGCGCGCGTCAGGCCGCGTCGTGCACGTCGAGCCAGCCGTTGCCGCGGGACAGCTCGGTGATGCGGGTCTTCAGCTTCTTTTTGGCGCGGGCTTCGAGCTGGCGTGCGCGCTCGCGCGACACGCCGAGGGTGCGGCCGATGTCGGCGAGTGACATCTCGTCCTCGTTGTCGGCCATCAGCCGGTTCTCGACGATGTAGCGCTCCCGATTGTCGAGCCCCGTCAGCGCCGTGGCGATGGCGGCACGCGCGTACGTCCCGATCTCGGAGTCGACCAAGCCTTCTTCCTGATTGACCTCGTTTGCGGTCAGCGTTTCACCCAATGTGGTCGTTGAATCCCCGAACGCCGAGGCGTCGAGTGAAACGTCTCGCGCGTCCAAGCTGCGAACCAGCGACGCAATCTTGGATTTCGGTACGTCGAGCGCCTGGGCGAGCAACTCGTCTGCTTGCTCGCCGTCGCCAACGAGATTGGCGATTCGGACGCGCTCGCGCCGCAGCTTGAAGAACATCTTCGAGCGCAAGGCGCCCGAGCCGCCGCCGACCATGCTCCAGGAGCGGATGATGTGATTGAGGATGTACGCTCGAATCCAATACGCGGCGTAGGTCACGAAGCGCGTGCCGCGGCTGGCGTCGAACTTCTGTAGGGCGTGCACCAGCCCGAAATTGCCTTCAGCTACGAGCTCGCTCATGCCTAGGCCATAGCGGTGGTACTTGAACGCGATCGCGAGCACGTAGCGCAGGTTGGCGCGCACGAGCTCCTCGCGCGCCGTTTCATCCTTGTGCTCGAGCCAGCGCGTGGTGAGCGCGAGCTCCTCCTCTCCGGAAAGCCGCGGATAGGCGTGCGCCGCTGCGATGTAGTGCGTGAGAGACGGGTCGGTTTGAGTGGCCATGTTCAATTCACCGTTTGTAACTGGCCTACGCAAAGGATCCCCATGCAGTTCCGCTAAGTTTTGTTAAGTGCGTAGTTCGTACGCTCGACCAGCTCCGCTGGACGCGCGCGCTGTTTCGGCCGCTCGACGGATTGTTCAGCCCGGCAAACACTGTGTCCGGACGCAGTGCTGGCGATGGCGAACGGATCGAGCTCGGCCGAGAGCGGCCATGACGCTTTTAGGAATGTGGCCCGCTGGCAGCGCGCGAGCGGGCGCGAACGAGCAGCGCGCGCCTGAGTCGCCAAAAAAACCCGCTCGGACTCGTGCGTTGGAGGGCGACTGGTCCTTTTTGAAATGAAATCCGGAGCGCAGCCCCTTGAACGAACAACGCCCATGGCAACACGAATCGAAATCACGAACACTCGCGCACTCCGAGCGCTACGTCGTTCCGGTGTTGCCTTCACCTTGGGGCTGCTAGCCACGGCGTGCGGCAATACGAGCGACCACGCGTCGTCCGCGAATGCCGGGTCCGCCGAGCAAGGAAGCGGGGGCAGCGGCGCGGCGCTGGGCGGAGCAAGCAGCGCGGGCGGTGCTCCTGCAAGCGTGGCTAGCAGTGCGGCAGGTTCGAGCTCGACGCTGGCCGGGGCTGCTGGTGTCGGCGTAGCTGGGTCGGGCGCGGGCGCTGGAGCGGTTGGCGGTGGCGCCGCAGGTGGCGTTGCTGGCGCGCCGTCCGGCGGCACGGGCAATAGCGGCAGCGCGGGTGGAGCTGGCGCTGGCGGAAGTGTGAGCGGCGTCGCGGACGACTGCACCGGCGCGACGGCCGCAGCGCTCTCCGGGTGCACGGGAACCTCGCCAATCTCGTGCAATTTCGGGGGCGCAGTCGGGCATTACGACGTGAAGTTGTTACTCGGTGGACCGAGCGCTGCATCGACCTCGGGCTTCGCTGAGTCTCGGCGCTTCATGTTCCCAGAAACTCAGACCGTCGCGCAGGCCTCGCAGTGCGTGAGCTTCACGGTCAACGTGCGTCAGCCTGAGGGGCAGCCTCAGGAGGCCACCGCAGCGCCTGGTTTGCCCGGGCTCCAGCTGCGGCTCGACGGCAACGCGCCGCACGTGACTGCTGTGCTCGTGACGAAGGCCGTCGATCCGGTGGTCGTCTACCTAGCGGGTGATTCGACGGTCTGCGACCAAGATCCGCAGCTCGATCTAGCGCCGGCCAGTCGCTACACCGGTTGGGGTCAAGTCATTCCGCAGTACTTCGGGCACGGTCTCTCCATCGCGAACTACGCGGACTCGGGTGAAAACTCGAGCTCCTTCCGGGCTCCGGACGGATCATTCTGGAAGCCGATCGAAGCCGGCCTCAAGGCGGGCGACTACGTGATCATTCAGCTCGGTCACAATGACAAGACGACCCCGGCTGCCACGTACCACGCGAATATCCTGAGCATGATCAACGCAACCAAAGCCAAGAACGCGACGCCGATTTTGGTCACGCCGATGGTGCGGAACACGGGTCAGCCGCTGGCACAACAGCACATCTACGGTGACTTGAACGTGCGGAGCGAGCTTTTGTCTTTGTCGATGACTGAAAGCGTTACGTTAATCGACCTGATGCTGAAATCCTCCGAGTGGGCGACCATGCTCGGGCAGACTGCGGCACAGGCCTACTTCGTGCCCGGCCAGACCACGCATTCCAATGAAGCCGGGGCTCAGGTCTTTGGTGGCTTCGTGATCGACGGCGTGCGCGCCAGTGGGCTGCCCATCGTCAAGTTCCTGCGCTGACGCGCGCGAGCGCTCAAGTGTGGGCGCCGCGCTCGCCCCAGCCGACCTAGGAACGTCGCTGACGCCGCACGCGGGCGAGCCCGAGAGCCGCAACTACGGCAAGCCAGCGCCCGTAGTCGAAACGCCCATTGCGCTGCCCGTGAGCCAGTGCAGAAAGGGCGCAGCTCGTTGCGTCAGTGTTGGACGTACTGCTCGTGTCGCCATCTGGGATGGCCGGACCGGTGCCGGTGACCAAGCCCTGCAGCGTCGTCACGCTTTGCGGCGCGAACGTATAAGAGATGCTCGAGCCGTCCGCGACCGCGGAGCCCGGTGCCAAGTTCGAATCTGCCGAAGTGACCCATGACTGCCAAGAGCCGGTGCTGACGCCGTCGAACAAGAAGCGCTGTGTGATCGGCGCATCGGTTTGGTTGACGGTGACGAGCACGAGCGCGTTCGTTGTGGAGTCCGAGAACGCGCTCATGGACAGCCCAGTCGTCGGGCTGAGCGGCACTTCCACGCGATAGAAGCCGGGACGCACGAATTTACTGAAGTTGCCGAGGGCGTACAAGCGCTTGGCGGGCAGGCCGCTGGTCAGATCCCAAAGCGCCGAGTTGTCCTCCGTGGCCGGCTTGATCCACCAGTAGTGCCAGGCGCTGACGTTGCCGCGCACGAGCGCCGCGTTGATGCTCAGCGCGACGAACACGCCACTGCCGATGCCCGGGTCGAGCGGTCCCTGGTCGTAGACTTCGGTTTGCCACAGCTCTTTGCCGGTTTGTGCGATCGTGGTCGAGTCGAAGGGCGAGCCGTTGTACGAGTGCGTGGCGAAGACGCCGACGGCCGCGGATGCGACTGGGTCACCGAGAATCGCCGCGGAAAAGTTGGGCAAATCATTCCAGCCCACGGTCTCTGGCGCGATCACTGGCAGACTGAAACCGGCCGCGTCCAGGGCCGGGCGTAAATGATTGGCTGCGAAGTCTGCGAGCGCCGATGCGCTGTACAAGCAGGACTCGTAGCTGACCATCATCGTCGGCTCGTTTTGCGCGGACAGCCCGACGATGTCGACGCCCTGCGTTTGCATCATCGACACGAAACCGACCAGGGAGTTTGCCCAGTCGTCGGCGTGCTCGGGCAGCAGCGTGCCGCCCTCATTCACGTTGTCGTTCGACTTCCACATGGCAGGGGGCGACCAGGGGGTGGCCCACACTTGCGCGCCGCGGGCTTGCGCTTTTTGCGCGCTCGTCACTTCGAGACATGAGCCATCCGGGGCGATTCGGACCCGCAGCAGGGATAACCCAATGCCGCTGTCAGTCGAAAATAGTAAATCTGCATCTGCGTCACTCAACGCGGGCGCCGTCCAAGCCGATGACGCGCCGAAGCCCGTGATGCGTTGATCGAGCCGCGCTGGGCGCACTACGGCGTCTGCCGCGAAGGCCTGCTTTGGTAAAGTGCTTCCCCAAACCAAAAGCCAAGCAGCCACGCATTGCGAGCGAAAAATTGGCGCGCAGCGAGCACGCCGAATCTTCCGCTGTGGGACCGCGATTGCCATGGTTTTCATCAGCATATTAGAGGATCCACAGCCAATGTGGAATCGATTCCCTCTTTGCGCAATGTCGGGCTATGCTCCGCCCATGTTTCGGGCTCAAGTGCTGGGCTGGGCGTGCCTTTCGCTCATGCTGACCGGGTGTATTCAACGCCAGTGGGGCTCGTCCGCCTCCGGCACGGAAGCAAACGGCGCGGCGTCCACGTCGGACGGCGCCGGTCCGACGCTCGGTGGTGTGCCCGTGCTCGCAGCGTCAGGGGTCAAAGCTTTCGAGCTATCCGGTGACGTGCAAAAAGTCACATTGAGTGACGTTGCGGTGACTGGGCAACCGTTTACGAACGCCGTGCGCGCAGAAATCAAACAAGGCTCGAACAACGAGTGGGCCGTGCAGTTGCAGGCGCCGACTACGGCTGCCGTCGCCGAAGGCGATGTGCTGATGGCGACGCTGTTCATGCGCGCGGACAAGCCGCTCGAGGAGCAAGCCGTCGCTCAAACGCAATTCGTGTTCGAGCTCGCGCAGGCTCCATATGACAAATCGGCCACCTATGACGTGGTGGCCGGCAAAGAGTGGCGGAAAGTGCATGTGCCTTTCATCGCCAAACGGAAATTCGCAGCCGGCGAGGCGCACGTGATCCTGCGTCTCGGCTATGATCCGGAAGTGTTCGAGGTGGGCGGGCTCAGCGTGCAGAACTTCGGCAAGAACGTGACGCTCGCCGGCTTGCCCGTGAGTCCGCATTGGAATGAACCGCCAGCGCCGGCCAGCGAAGAGTCGCTGCCAGCGATCGACGGCGGCGCGCTCGCGATCGAGATCGACACGAGCAAAGTAATCGGGCCCATCAGCCCCTACGTCTATGGCGTCAACTCGCAGCCCGACGCCGGGCTCGGCGTGACCGTGCGCCGCATGGGCGGCAATCGGCAGACTGGTTACAACTGGGAAATCAACGCCTCCAACGCGGGCAGTGACTACAAGCAGCAGAGCGACGGTTGGCCGTGCACGGTGCTCGGCTACGCCGACTGTGACGAGCCCGCGGGTCAATTTTTGGACTTTGCAGCGGCCAACAAGCGCGCCGGGCTCGAGACACTGGCGACGGTGCCGCTCGTCGACTATGTCGCCGCGGACAAGAACGGCCAAGGCGTCTCCGAGGCGGACAAGGCACCGAGCAAACGCTGGCTGCGTTCCTATCCGCACAAGAACGGGCCCTACGCTGCGTCACCGGATCGCCGTGACGCAGCGGTGTATCAAGACGAATTCGTCGATTTTCTGGTCAAGAAATTGGGTCGCGCGGACCAAGGCGGCATCAAGTTCTATTCGCTCGACAACGAGCCGTCGCTCTGGCCGTCGACGCATCCACGCATTCATCCCGAGCGGCCCACGTACCGCGAGATCGTCAAGCGGAGTGAAGCGGTCGCCTCCGCGATCACGAGCATCGATCCGTCTGCGCAGGTCTTGGGCGGCGTCATGTACGGTTGGAACGAGTACTTGACCTTCCAGGATGCGCCGGACGCAAAAGAGCTGAATCAACAATACGGGACGTACGCGGACTACTTTCTGTCCTCGATGAGCGAGCTCGAGCAAAAGTATCACCGGCGCTTGGTGCACGTGCTCGACATCCATTGGTACCCCGAGGCCAAGGGCAGTAAACGCATCACGGACAATGACGTGAGCACCAAGACGGTGGCTGCGCGGCTCCAAGCCCCGCGCAGCTTGTGGGACTCGAACTATCGTGAAAAGAGCCCGATTGATGATTCTTGGGGCAAGCCGATCCGGCTGATTCCGTGGTTCCAAGACAAGATCAAACAGCGCTATCCGGGCACTCACTTGTCGATGACGGAATACAATTTCGGTGCCGGCAAGCACATCTCGGGTGGCCTGGCGCAGATCGACGTGCTGGGTGCGCTCGGTCGGGAGGGCGTCTACCTCGCGAACTACTGGGGCGACGGTCCGGGCAACACGGATCTTCCGCCGTACATCGCCACGGCCTTCAAACTGTATCGGAACTACGACGACAAGCGCAGCACGTTCGGTGACACCGCGGTCAGCGCGGCCCCGGCTGATCAGGAGAAGGCGTCGGTTTACGCTGCCACCGACTCCAAGCGTAAGAACACACTGACGGTGATCGTGATCAACAAGAGCCAGCGCGCGCGCTACCTGGGCAAATTCAAGATTCAGGGCGCGGTTCAGTACGACTCGGTGT
>DATHOI010000519.1:0-3669 GCA_035485095.1 Polyangiaceae bacterium
GCCACAATGACGCGGACGTCGACCGCGATGGGGCGGTCCCCTCCCACCCGTTCGATTTCCTTTTGCTCGAGCACGCGCAGCAGCTTCGCTTGCATCAGGACCGGCATGTCGCCGATCTCGTCGAGAAACAGCGTACCGCCGTCGGCGGCGCGGATCAGGCCGGGCTTGTCGCGGTCAGCGCCCGAGAACGCGCCGCGCTTGAAGCCGAATAGCTCACTCTCGAGCAGCAACGCGGGGATCGCCGCGCAATTCACGGCGCAAAATCGGCCCTCTCGAGCGCTCAGGCGATGCAGCTCGCTGGCCACCACTTCCTTACCCGTGCCGCTCGCGCCGCGTAAGACAACGCTGAGCAGCGTCGGTGCCACGCGCTCCAGCTCGGCCACGATGCGATCCATCTGCAGCCCACCAACGAGCAAGCTCGGGTGTAGCGCGCGGCGCGCGGCGCCTCTCGCCATCGAGCCGTCGAGGCGATAGCCTGCGTAAAGCTCGGCGTCGCGCTCCACGAACTTGAAGATCGCGTCTCCGATGCGCACCTCGTCGCAACCTTCGAGCGCGGTGCCCTGCACGCGCCGCCCGTTCACGATGACGCCGTTTCGGCTGCCCAGATCGCGAACGTGATAGGCGCCGTTCGCCCAACCGATTTCGGCATGTCGGCGTGAGACTGCGGGCACGTCGAGCTCCAGCTCGACGCCTGGCTCTCGACCGATCACCAATCGTTCTTGCTTGAACGGAAATGCGGCGGGCAATCTCGCCCACGACTCAGCGTACAGCAGCACGAGCCCCGCAACCGGTCCGGAACCGGGACCGCGCGCGGTCGTCCCGAATTCCTGCATGGCGCCGGTGGTGTAGTCGACCATCGAGCTGCTAGAATAGCGCTTCCGCCATGGAACTCGAAACACTCCGCGTCGCCGCGGTTCAGCTCCAAAGCCAGGACAACATCGAGCAGAACCTGGACGAGTGCCGGAGGCTCGTCAGCGCCGCACGGCGTGACGGCGCCAAGCTCGTGGTCCTACCAGAGAATTTTGCGTACTTCGGGGCGGACGAAACCAAGCACGCCAGCGCAGAACGCATCGGCGATGCGCGCGGCAAAATCCAGTCGGCCCTGTCCGAGATGGCGCGTGGCGCCGAGGCATTCCTGGTCGCGGGTGGCTTCCCGGAGGCTTCCGACGACCGAGCGCGGCCTTTCAATACCGCGCTCGCCTACGGTCCCGACGGAGCGCTGCTGGGCGCTTATCGCAAAATTCATCTGTTCGACGTGGCCCTGCAGGACGGTACGAACCTGTCCGAATCCTCCGGCACGACGCCGGGTGAAGTGGACGCGCTCGTCACCTTCGACATCGGACGCTTTCGCATCGGTTTGTCGATTTGCTACGATCTTCGCTTCCCCGAGCTATATCGCGCACTCGTCGATCGCGGCGCGAACGTGTTACTCGTTCCGGCGGCGTTCACGCTGCACACGGGTAAAGACCACTGGCACACGTTGCTTCGCGCGCGCGCCATCGAGTCGCAGGCCTTCGTGATTGCGGCCGCGCAATGGGGCAAGCATCCGCGCGGGCGCAGCACGTACGGCCACTCGTTGGTGGTCGATCCGTGGGGCGCCGTGATCGCACAAGCCTCAGACGGCGTTGGTATCGTTACGGCGACGCTCGATCTGAGCTACCTCGAGCAAGTGCGCGTCGCCGTGCCGTGCCTGAGCAATCGCCGCCTGTGAGGCTCCGCGCGTCGGGCGGGGCGAGCTCTCGGTTCGATGAGCAAGCCGATGCCGCCGGACTACAGGTGGCGCTTGGCGATTTCGGTCCAGGTGCCAGTTGGCTCGAGCGAGATGTAGCTCTTCCAAAACGGGCGCGCCTTGCTGGTCTCGCCGATCTGCTCGTACGCCATGGCTAGGTTGAAGTAAGCGTCGGCAAATTTCGGATCGGCCTCGATGGCTCCGTGAAAAAGCGGAACGCTGAGATCGGGCTGCCCGCGCTCTAGCATCACGTAGCCCAAGTTGTATTGGGCTTCCGGTTGTCGAGCGTCGATCTCCAACGCCTTCTTGTAAAGGACCTCGGCGGCGTCCGCGTCGTGCCTGCGGAAGCGAATATTGCCGAGGTTCGTGTAAGCGATCGCGAGCCAGGGATCGAGCGAGATGGCCTCGCGATACAGGAGCTCCGCGTCGTCCATCGACAGCGGGTCTTCGTCGAGCTGGCTCGCGCGCAAGTAAAGCTCGTAGGCGGTTCGCGCGCGCTCGCGACCTGCGGAAGGGCGCAGTACGCGCACGACATCGTCGCGCAGCGACTTCACCTCGAAGTCGAGCACCATCTGCCCGGTGAGCGGTTCGAACGCGCCGTCCATCGTGTGCACCACGACGCGCTGCCCGTCGGACACGATGCGCAGCTCTTGCAGCGGACGAGTCACCTTGGGCAGCGAGCGCTTGAGGGCTCCGACGGCGCGCGTCACGTCGCGCAAACGGACGCGCTGCTCGAGCAGCGACTGCGCCGTGCGCAGCGCGATCAGGTCCGAGAATGAATAGGCCCGGCGCCCGCGGCGGCGCCCCGTCGGCGACACCACGCCCGCTCGGTCGAAGGTGCGCAAACGCGCCTGCGAGATACCGAGCAAACGCGAGATCTCTCCGCTGCTGAATAGATCCGTGAGCGGTTCCCGGCCGGCGCTCGATTCGGCGAGCGGCGACACTGCGCGCTCGTCGCGCTTCTGCACACGACCCCCACCAGGCCCGAAGACCACGTGGATTATCTTTTCGTCGCGCTGTCTCTTGCGACCCATCTCGCTGCCGGTTCCCGCCTAACTCTGAAAAGGACGACCTTCTAATTCTTCCGCGGCGCGCTTCGTGTCAAGGGGGAGCGGCCAGATCGGCAATTCGTTGCGGAAGCATTCGCAGAAGCCGCGCAGAATGTTGCTCGCCGAGCGCGTTGTTCGTGACGCTTGCTCGTGGTCGCGCGGTGTGCGCGGCCCGCTCGCGGTGTCGCGACAATTCTGAAATGCTTCTTGACGGGAGTAGCTGTCGTGATCCGTGAGTCGCCCGCGCGTCACGCTGCACACGTGACGTGCGCGAGTCGCGCGCGCTCTCGTCACGGCTCGTTCGTGACTGAACCACGCTCACGACGCGCGTGACGGACGCTTCGGTGGTGATGCGTCCGCCTTGCGCAATGGTCCCGGTCGCTCACTGTTCTTGAACACGCGTGCCTCGACCTCCACGTCGACACGAATGCCGCGCGCGTCACTGCGCACGAAGAGCTCGGCACGCACGCGACCGATGGGTGCGCCGGAGCGAACTTGTGCTTCCAAGCAGGCGATGCGGATTGCACGCAAGCGAGCGTGCGGGTCGCTGGCCACGAGTCGCGCGATGTCGTTGGCGCGCTCGCTCGGCACGAAGCCGCCATGGGAGACGAATGGGAGCAGGACGCTGGTCGAGCCGTAGTAGGTGGCGCCGTCCGGTTCGCTGCGCGTGGCGCCTTCACTCATCACGTCGGCCGCCTCGAACAACTCTCGCAGCCGGTAGTCCGCCGACTGCCAGAGCTCGAGCTTGCGACGCGTGCCGAGCTCTAGGGTGGCGGTCTTGGCCGGACCCGGGCCGCGCCCCTTACGCACCACGGGTCGCGCTCCCGGCTCGTGGCGATTCGGGACAAGCGTTCGCCGGCCGAATTCGAGGCTGTTTTTCGCGTGGCGGGG
>DATHOI010000520.1:0-9186 GCA_035485095.1 Polyangiaceae bacterium
CTGCAAGGCGTATTTGCCGCGGCCCGTGACGTGACCGAGCTCCGGCGCTTCGAAAAAACGCTGCAACAAAAGAACGCCGAGCTCGAGGATGCGAACCGGATGAAATCCGAGTTCCTCGCCAACATGTCGCACGAGCTGCGGACGCCGTTGAACGCCATCATCGGTTTCTCCGAAGTGCTCAAAGACGGCTTGATTGGCGATATGACCGACCAACAACGCGGCTTCATCGGCGACATTTTCAGCAGTGGCAAGCACCTCCTCCTGCTCATCAACGACATCCTGGATCTGTCCAAGGTCGAAGCTGGCAAGATGCTGCTCGACCTCGAGCTTTTGCAGATTGATTCGCTACTCGGCAATAGCTTGTCGATCATCCGCGAGAAGGCCGCGTCTCGGCAGATCCGGCTCACGGTCGACGCGACGGGTGAGCTCGGGTCGATGTACGCGGACGGCCGCAAGGTGAAGCAGATTGTCTATAATCTGCTGTCCAACGCCGTGAAGTTCACGGGCGAACGCGGGCAAGTCACCCTGCGTGCCCGGGCGGTGCCGCGCGCTGAAGTCGGTGTGCTCGCGGGCCCCTGGGCAGGCCGTAGCAGCGCGCTCACCGACGATGAATTCAGCGAATTCCTGGAGATTAGTGTGGCGGACAGCGGAATCGGCATCTCGGCGGATGGGCTGGAGAAGCTATTTCAACCCTTCAGTCAGATCGACAGTGGGCTAGCTCGAAAATTCGAAGGCACGGGTCTCGGTTTGGCGATGGTCAAACTGCTGGTCGAGCTCCACGGCGGCGCGGTCGCGGTGGAGAGTGCCGTGGGTGAGGGCTCTTGCTTCACTGTCTGGCTGCCGTTGCGCGCCACGGAGGGCACGACCAAGGCGCCCATTGGCGCCCGCATTCAGGAATTGAGTGGTGCGCCCGTGGCGCTGGTCGTGGAGCACGACCTGAAATCCGCGGAGCTGATCCGCCTGCAGCTCGAGGCGGACGGTTTTCAAGTGCTGCACGCCGACTCGGCGGAGGCCGCCCTGACGCTCGCCGTAGAATACCCGCTCTCCTTGATCACGCTCGAGATCATGCTGCCGGATATGGACGGCTGGGAGTTCCTGGCGCGCGTCAAGAAGATGCCCAGCCTGTCGCGCGTCCCAGTCGTGATCATTTCGATCGTCGCCGACCGCAACAAGGGCTTTGCGCTCGGCGCGGCGGCGGTCTTGGAAAAGCCCATTTCTCGTAAGGAACTGCTCGATTCGTTGATCGAGCTGGGATTGTTCCCGGTTTCAGACGGAGGGACGCTGCGTGTGCTGGTGGTCGACGACGATCCGGCGGCAGTGGAGTTGATCGTTCTGCGGCTCCAAGGGCTCGCGAGCGCGGTCGAGCGAGCCTATGGCGGCCGTGAAGCCGTCGCTGCGGCGCGTCGCCAAAGACCAGATCTGATCGTGCTCGATCTGATGATGCCGGAGGTGAGCGGCTTCGACGTAGTGGAAGAGCTGCGCTTGCATCCCGAGACCGCGGGCATTCCAATCATGGTGGTCACCGCCATGGTGCTCAGCCCCGAGGAGCGCGAGAAGCTCAACGGCTACGTGACGATGGTCTTGGGCAAGACCGAGCTCGAGGTTCGACACTTCAGGGCCGAAGTCCAGCGTGCTATGTCCGGTCGAAAGCGGGCCTCGTAGACATGACTACGATCCTGATCGTCGAGGACAACCCCGCCAACATGAAGCTCGCGGTGTTCCTACTGCAAGACGCCGGCTACACCGTGATCAGTGCCGTCGACGCAGAAGCGGGAATCACACTCGCGCGCGACGAGCATCCAGACTTGATCCTGATGGATATTCAGCTGCCCGGGATGGACGGCCTGGCCGCCATTGCGCTGCTCAAACAGGACGACAGCACGCGCTCGATTCCGGTGATCGCATTGACCGCTCTGGCTATGAAGGGCGACGAGGCGCGCATTCGCGACGCGGGTTGTGAGGGCTACATTGCCAAGCCCATGCGCTATCGAGAAATGCTGGCCACGGTGGCCGCTCAGCTGGGCAGAGCATGACCGCCAGCGCCAGAGTCAGTGCTTTGCCCGGAACGCGCATTCTGATCGTGGACGACGAGCCCGACAATCGGGCGCTCCTGGAGGTCATTCTCAAATGGGAGGGCTTCACGACGCTGAGCGCCGACAGTGGCGAGGAGGCCCTCCTTGCTGCAGCGGAGCATGCGCCGGATCTCATTCTGCTCGACCTGATGATGCCTGGGCTAGACGGCTGTGAGGTCACGGCTCGCCTGAAAGCCAACTCCGCTACCTGGTATATCCCGATCGTGATGATCACCGCCATGACCGACCGCCTCACGCGCGAACGCGTGCTACGCGCCGGGGCGGCAGACTTTCTCACCAAGCCCGTTGATCGCACAGCGCTCTGTCAGTGCGTGCGCCGCCACCTGTGCCTCACGGCCGCGCGCGATTAGAGGGAACGCTCCTTCGAACCGAGAGCTCAGTACGGTTCCTCACCCGAGCGCCGCTGCCAGCCTTTTTGCAGCGCTTCTGCGTTGAGCTCGCTGATCCGATCGGTCAACGACGCGCCGAGATCTAGGAATGCCGCGGCTGACGGATCCGCTGGGACAGTTGCGGCTTTCATGCGCTGCATCGAAGCCGCGCCGTTGCTGCCGCCAAGCGCGACGAACAATTGACCCGTTGCGCCTGCGCTTCCGGAGCTGAGGCCCGCGGCGCAGGCCGGACTCGAACGGCGAATGGACCCGCGCGCGCACTCTTGCGTGCCGCTCTCGCCCTGAGGCCCGCCAGCGCCACCCGATACGTCGACGCCGAACCCCGACAGCTTGCTCGGCGAAATCAGCTCGCTGGCAATCAAGCGGACGCTGCCGCCGGGCGAACCGCCGCCGCCTGATTGGCCGCGAATCGAGGGCAGCGATGCCCCGCCATTGGGGCACGCACATTGATTGCCGCGCTCGACACAGAGCGCTTGGATCTCGGCGTCAGTGCTCGGGTTGAAGGGGATGCTCGCAAATTGAGCGCGCGCCCCGCGCCGGCCACCACTCCCGCTCGCGCTGAACACCACGTTGCGTCCCAAGAGCAGGCCGTTCGTCGCGACGATGGCTAGCGTGACGCCGTCATGCACTTCAACGGTCGTGTTACTCGGGATCTCGAGGCATGCGTCGACAATGAGCGTGTCTTTCAGATAAGGAGAAGCGGGCAAGCGCCGGAACGTCTTGCAGGGCGCGCCGAGCGCCATCACCGCGGGTTTGCCTTCCACCGCGACCACCTCGCTCGAGGGGGGCATTGAGGACCACGCGGCTCCGCTCGCCTTCGGCGCCGGTTCGGGGGTTGCCTGGGGCGTCGGCACTTGCGCCACTGCCACTGGATATTCCGGCGGGACCGTTTGATCGCACGCGGATAGCGACACAGCGAGCACGGAGCCGACGGCACACGGAATGCCGAACCAAGACGTTCTTTTCACGGTTTCTTTCTGGAATCCGCAGCGCGGCTTCGGAGCGAGCGCAGACGCGCGCGTGCCACTCGTTTAAACATGATTCGGATTCATCGCAACTCGGATGTCTCCGATAAATACCGAGTTTGAATTTTTCGAAGCCCGACCGCCTCGCTGTGGCCAATAGCCCCGAATTCGTCAGCTAGGTAACCGCTCAATAGCGGCGTTTGTGGCAAAGTTCGCAATTACCGCGGTGTGGCACGTTGGGTGCAATGAGGGGCACGTCCGAACGAGAACCTCTTGCGCGCGCACCGAGCGGGTGTCGGAGTTCGTTTCGTTCGCGTCGCTAGCAAAGCGCGGTCCGTGAGCCAGGGGCTCGGCTCGCATCAAACCATTGGCAACGCGGGCCCTCGCGCTCCGCAGAATACCGTAAAAAATATGACCAACCTGAATGCCATCGCCTCGATCATGAGTCTCGCCACCTTGTTCGCCATGGGCTGCGGCAGTGCCGCCTTCCCACTCGACAAACTGACGGACGCTAAATCTACCGTTCGCGCCGCTCAAGAAGCGGGCGCGCAAAGCGACCCTCAAGCCGAGCTGCACCTAAAAATGGCCAATGACGAGCTGGCCGCTTCGCAGAAAGCCTTGGACGACAAAGACAACGATCGCGCGCGCTGGCTCTTGAACCAAGCGCAGGCGGACGCGGACTTGTCTTTGGCTCAGGCACGCGGCGCCAGCGACAAGGCCGCGGCGTCCGCCGCTCAGGCCAAGGTCGTCGACCTGTCGAAGCAAGCGCAGTAAGCGCTGCCCCCCAACGAAATTTAGGAAATTATCATCATGAAAATCTCGACCATTGCTCTCGTTACTAGTTTTCTCTCCGTCACTGCGTGCGCGGCTTCCACGCCGACGCCGGAGCTCGTGAGCGCTCGCCAGGCCTATGACCAAGCGCGCACGGACCCGAACGCGTCGCTCGTGCCAGACAGCGTGCTCAGCGCCAAGCAAGCGCTGGACAAGGCCGAATCGGTCCATTCGGACGACCCGGCCTCTGATCAGGACCGCAGCTACTCTTACGTTGCCCAGCGCCGCGCCGAGCTCTCGCTCTCTCTCGGAGCCAATGCCAAGACGAAACAAACCGAAAGCGCGTCCAAGGCGAACTACGGCACGCTCGAAGACAACATGCGCACTTCAGCCGTGCAAAAGCTGGGCGTCGAACGCGGTGAAGTGAATCAGCTGGGCACGCAGCTCGCACAAACCCAGACCGGGCTCGCTCAAGAGACGGACGCCCGCAAGGCGGCAGAGGCTCGCGCGGCTCGAGCCATGGAGAGCCTAGCCAAAATCGCGCAAGTGAAAGAAGAAGCGCGCGGCATGGTGATCACCCTCACGGGTGACGTGCTGTTCGTCACGGGCAAGTCGGAGCTCTTGCCGGCAGCCCAGGATCAACTCACGCTAGTGGCCAAGGCGATCCAAGACCAAGGCGAAATCAAACCGATCGTCGTCGAAGGCTACACGGACTCCGTGGGCTCGGACTCGGCGAACATGAAGCTGTCGCAGGCTCGCGCGGATGCCGTGCGTAGCTTCCTGGTCAGCAAAGGCTTGCCCTCGGACAAGGTGACCGCAGCGGGGCACGGCAAGTCGAACCCGATCGCGCCCAATGACACGGCGGACGGCCGTGCCAACAATCGCCGCGTCGAGATCGTCGTCGCTGGCGGCTCTAACAACGCCGCTGCCAACGGCAAGTGAATGGCCCGCGTCGGTTTGCCGCGCCTGAATCGGGCGTGGCAAATCGATCGCGACAGCCGGCACTCGCCCGCTCAGTGCATGCGGTCCGTTCTCTTGAAGTACGTCTTGGCGTAGGCGACGAGTTGACCGTCGGTTGGATGATCGACAGTCTCGATGCCGACGATCTTGGGGCCGAGCGCGTGATCGTGCTCTTGAACGTGCCTCAGAAACTCGAGCTTTGCCGTGGATGGCCCGACGAGTAGAACCTCGTCACTGCCTTCGAGTGAGCGCGCCACTTCGTGGAAGAAGTGCTTCGCGTCCTCGGGGTGGTTGTGTGCGCCTTCAGGACCCCGCGGGTGCTTGTGGTGGACGTGATGCGGAGCAAGGACCACGTCCTTGTCGACCTTGTCCGGGTGAATCTCGAAGATATTGGCTTCTTTGTGATCGATCCACACGGCGACGTATTTGGGCATGCCGAGCTTTACTCCGACACCCAGCGCACCGCCACCAGCGTGGCGACTCGTGCGCTCGAACGACTGAGGCGTGACTTCGCGGCTCAATTGCGCCGCAGCTGTGACGTAAATGCCAGTAGCGCCGTTGCTCTCGGATCGCTTTTGTTCGCCTTTGGTGGCTATGTCTTTGGTCTTGAATGAGGCCTGGAATATGCAGGCCGCGAAGAATGCAAGTTGTCCCAAGTGTTGCGCCCCTCCAAAGCGCGGAGTCGATGACCGTGATGATTGGCGTGACCGTGGCGGTCGCTCTGTCGCTGTTGATCCTCGCCAAGTCGATCATCAGAATTGCCAGGGAGTACGAGCGAGGTGTGGTCTTCCGGCTCGGCCGCGTCCTGCCCCTCAGAGGGCCTGGGTTGTTCCTCGTCGCGCCGTTCGGAATCGACCACGTCCGATTGGTCGATTTACGGGTGATCACCCTCGAGGTGCCGCAACAGGAAGTGATCACGTCCGACAACGTGACGGTCAAGGTCAACGCGGTCATTTTCTTTCAAGTCCTGGACGCCCAAGCCGCGATTGTTCGCGTTTACAATTTCCTGGAGGCGACCTCCCAAATTGCGCAAACCACTTTGCGTGCGGTGCTGGGGCAGTCGAGTCTCGATGAGCTCTTGGGTGCACGTGACAAGATCAACGAACGGCTACGAGAGATCATCGATCGTCAAACCGAGCCCTGGGGGATCAAGGTGGGGTCGGTCGAGCTCAAGGACGCACAGCTCGCTGAGTCGATGGTGCGCGCGCTCGCGCGGCAAGCCGAGGCCGAGCGCGAGAAGCGCGCCAAGATCATCGCCACGGAAGGCGAATTTCAGGCGGCGCAGGTCCTCGCCAACGCCGCGCAAATCATCTCGACGCAGCCCGCCGCCCTGGCCCTGCGCTACATGCAGACACTGCTCGACATGGGCTCGAATCAGAATTCGACCATCGTCTTTCCGATCCCAATCGAGTTGATCCGACCGCTGCTCGCTGCTCCCGTGCCCATGCCCGCCGTCGCGGCCAATGGCGCGCTGCCGGCCCAGGCCGCGGAACCTCCGCGGCACTGACCGGCTTCTTTCGCCGAGATTTCGCGGTTCACGCGCGCGACGACCGGGCGCGTGTGTCTCTCAGTTGCTCGGGAATTCCAGCACGACGCGTGACGGCACGTCGCCGTGCTGCAAGCGATCGAAGACTTCATTGATCGAAGACAGCGGGCGCAGCTCGATGTCGGCTTTGACCTTGCCTTCGGCCGCGAACGCCAGAGCTTCGGCCAAGTCCTGGCGCGTTCCAACGAACGAGCCGCGGATCGTGATGCAGTTGGCCACGATCTCGAAGAGAGGGACTGGGAATTCGCCGGGCGGCAATCCGACCAAGACGCACGTGCCGCGCTTGCGCGTCATGCCGATGCCCTGCCGAAACGCGCCCAGTGATGGGGCAGTGATCAAGACCCCGTGGGCTCCGCCGCCGGTTTCCTTTTTGACTGTCGCGGCTGGATCGCCGGACTTTGCGTTGACCACGAGATCGGCGCCGAGGCTCTTTGCGTGAGCCAGCTTGCCGTCATCGATGTCGATGGCACAGACATTCAGGCCCATGACTTTGGCGTACTGGATCGCAAGATGCCCAAGCCCGCCCGCACCCGAGATGGCGATCCATTGACCGGGCTTGGCGCCGGTTTCCTTGATACCCTTATAAGTGGTGACGCCGGCACAGATGATCGGCGCGGCATCCTTGGGGGCCAAACCCGCGGGCACGTGGGCAACGTAGTTCGGATCGGCGAGCATGTACTCGGCAAAGCCCCCGTTCTGGCTGTAGCCACCGAACCGCGCCTCGGCACAAACGGTCTCCCACCCGGTCAAACAATATTCGCAATGACCACACGCAGAGTAGAGCCACGGTACCCCGACCCGATCGCCCTCTTTCACGATGGTCACGCCGGCTCCGACGGCGGTCACTCGCCCGATGCCCTCGTGCCCTGGAATGAACGGTAGCGTCGGCTTGATGGGCCAGTCCCCACGCGCCGCGTGGAGATCCGTGTGACACACCCCGCAGGCCTCGGTCTTGATTAGGATCTGACCCGCGCCGGGAGAAGGCACGTCCCATTCGCGGAGGAGCAACGGTTTTCCGAATTGTTCGACGACGGCAGCGTGCATCTGAGTTGGCATGAACGGTTCTCGATTCAATGTTGAGCTCAGTCGACAATCGACTGAGCGCGCGTCAAAGGATCGCTGCAGACGTCGTGCCAGTGCTCTCTCGGAATCAGTGACTCCCGATCTCGGTTCGTGACTACTGGGCTGCAGAGTAGAGAAGGTTGAGAACGCCACAAGTTGCGGCACAAGCGCGTCCCGGTTTTGCCGTGCGCTGTGCACACGGCGGCGCAAGAGCGCAGTCAGAGTGCCGGCACGGATCGTGCGATGGACGCGGCATGACCAAGACTGACGCTCATCTGAAGCAAGATATCGATCAAGAGCTGGCCTGGGACCCCAAGGTGAATGCCGCCCAGATTGGCGTTAGCGTCGATAGAGGCGCTGTGTCGCTGCTCGGCACCGTCGACACGTACGCGCAGAAGTGGGCAGCCGAGGATGCCGCAAAGCGCGTCGCTGGCGTGCGCACCATCGCCCAAGACCTCACGGTGAAAATCCTAGCTGATCACGCTCGGAGCGACTCGGATATCGCAGTCGCCGTTCAAAACACTCTGAACTGGGACGTGCTGGTTCCGAATGCCGTGACCGCCGTCGTGCAAGACGGCGCGGTCATTCTCGAGGGTCAAGTGGACTGGAACTTCGAACGAGAGGCCGCTGATCGCGCGATTCGCTTCCTCACAGGTATCGTCGCCGTGCGAAACCTGATCGCTCTCAAACCCAGAGGCGCCTCCGCAGCGGAAGTCAAAGAGAAGGTCGAAGCGGCGTTGCGACGCCAGGCGACGACGGACGCTGATTCGATTCACGTCGACACATCTGGCGGCAAAGTCACCCTCACCGGGCACGCTTCGTCATGGCAAGCGATCGAGGACGCGGCGCACGCTGCTTGGGCAGGCCACGGTGTGACTCAGGTCATCGACCAAGTGAAACTCCAGATGACTTTCGGCGCTCGGTAGTCGAGCGGGCTTCTCAGAGCGCTGTCGTCGACTCTTCTTGCACGGTCGCGTCCTCGAGGAGCACGGGATATTTGTAGCCGATCCCCACGTCTACGTCTGTCCGCAAAGTGCCCTCGAAGGTCGCGACCTGACCTCGTTTTGGCGGGACGACGGCAGTAACGACCAGATCCGTCGGCTTGGCTCCGCCACTGCTATCGCGCAGATGAAAGAATGCGCGGCCGTTCACGTCCGGAGTCACTTTCATGACCTGGCCACGCACGCGCACGCGATGGCCCGCGAGCTTCAGCCGCTGCGTGCCGAGCTGGTTGATGTCGCGCGCGTTTGGGCCTCGTGCAGGCTCGACCGGGACGAGGGGTAAAGCCGCTTCTGCACTCGGGTCGGCAGCGCCGCCGTGGGGCGCCGCGCCGCCGATCTCGGGATGCCCCACGGGCAAGGCGTCGCTGTCGCCGACGGCCAAGCCGGGCGCTGCGGTAG
>DATHOI010000521.1:0-4637 GCA_035485095.1 Polyangiaceae bacterium
CTAGCCAACGCTATGGCACGGCGGCTGCGAGAAAACCAAGAATCCGACGCGAGAACCCGGTGCCCATCTCGCTCTTGCTGATGTAGCCAGCCGCACCGATTTCCAATGCCATGCGTCGCAGCGCGCCCTCTTCATTTGAAGAGAACAGCACCAGCGGGACAGCGCTCAGCTCATTGTGACGCTTGAATAGAGCGGCTAGATTGTCCCCGGACAAGAACGGCATATTAACGTCCATCAGCACGAGATCTGGTTGATGCCGGAGCGCGAAGTTCGTGGCGTTGAATCCTTCACTGTAGACGACCACCTCGAGCCCATCTCGCTCTAGTAGGCGTCGCGCCGTCTCTAGGATCACCAGATCATCATCGATGATGAGTATCTTTTTTGGCGATTCCACTTTTTAGAGCGCCTTCTGAGTCATCGGCGCCGGGAGGGTGACGGTAAATTCACTGCCTACGCCCAGTGCGCTGTGTACCGTGACCGTGCCACCCAAGATCTCGACCAAATTCTTGACGATCACGAGCCCTAAGCCGGTTCCTGCGTGACGCTTGGTTTTGGTAGCTTCGAGCTGCGCAAATTTTCGAAAGAGACGGGGCTGATCTTCCTCTCGAATTCCCAAACCGGTGTCACGCACGCTGACGACGAATGCGTCGTCGACTATTCGCGTCGACAAAGTCACGGTCCCTTGATCGGTGAACTTCAGCGCGTTGCTGAGCAGGTTGGTCAGAACCCGCCGCAAGAGAACGGGGTCCGTCAGAAAGCTCCCGCACTGTTCGCCGTAGTCACGCGCCAGTGCAATCGGGCGACCCGAGACGAGATACGTTGCGGCCTCCAGACAATCATCGAGTAGCGGCCTGAGCTCGACCTGTTCGCAGAACGGCTCCACTTCACCTGCCTCGATGCGGTTCATTTCCAGGAAGTTGTTTACGATCCCGAGCAGATCCTGGCCGCGAACCAGCAACATTTTCACATCACGCCGGCGAACGTCCGGAATATCCTCGGCGGTTGCCAGAAGATTTGCGACGCCGAGCATCGTGTTGAGCGGCGCGCGCAACTCATGCGTCATGTTCGCGACGAAGTCGCGCTGCAGGCGGTGCGCTTCATCCAGGTTTCTGTTGCGCTGCTCGAGCACTCCGACCTCATCCATGCTCTGAATCAACAAATTCTTGCTATGTGCCATCAGCAAGCGCATCGAAACGAGCCCATGATAGCGACCGTTGTCGGTCAACATGATGTCGTCGTAGATGCGGTGTGCCTCGCGATGGAGAGCCTGCGCGATCACTCCGATGGGGTCCTCGCGTACGTCACAGGCCAACACATCCCGCTCGGCCAACACCCGGATCGGTCGTCTCGAATAGAGGGCGTAGCCGAACTGTCGACCCAGTTTGCTGGTCAAGCGCGAACGCACGACGAGACCGAAATCTCCGATGTCGTTTACGACAGCGACGGCATCCAGCCCGGATGTCTGCTCGAACAGTGCCGCAACCTCTCGCACTTCCGCGTCCGCATGAACGAAGGCTCGGGTGTATGCCAAATCACCGATATTTTCGGCCCGCGGCGAAACCGTCTCCAGCAGCATCCGCGCGCGAACGTAGCAAGCCGCGTCTACGGGCCCGTTACTGGTCGAGGCCTTTGCTGTGACCGCACGACGACAGAACGGTGAAGCTCTACCCTCGCATCGAGCTGAGCGAGTGTCCCGCCCGTTGTAACCTCATCGAAGAAATAGTCGTACAGCCGTGATTGACCATTTCCGGTGAGCTCGCCGCCAAGGGTCGTCGAATCAGCGGACGCGCTCTGACTCGACGAGAAGCCCATCCCGAACGTTGAAAGCCATGTTGCCCAGGGCGAAGTCCGGCTGCACGTGACGGAACGTGACTCGACGACAAAACCCAAGATACAGATTCGAAGCCGGTCTCTGCAATTCACACGAACACCGCGCGACCAGGGCGAGCGAGTGCGGTTCCGCCATGTCCTCACCACCCCCGCGCTGAAAGCCGGCTATTCAGCGTCGGGAGTGGGGCGTCGAGTAGCGTCCCCAACGGGATTCGAACCCGTGTTACAGCCTTGAAAGGGCCGTGTCCTGGGCCGGGCTAGACGATGGGGACCAGAGGTTCGGGGCGGCGGAACATAGTCCGAGGGGTGGGGTTCGACAACCCAGAAGCGAATCATCTGGCCGATTTACGGAGATTGGCGAGGTGCGGGCCGGGGGCGTGTTTTCTGGAGTTTTTGGCGCCGCCTTCGCGCGCCGCGAGGTGCGCGGGCTCGCCGGCCTCGCGGTCAACGCCCGTCCGTGGTCGGGCGGGGCGGGGTTAGATCAGATCTTGGCCCGTGATGTCTAGCGCGCGCAGCGTCACTCCCGGGATCTCGCCGCACTCGTAGTCATCACGCAGCAGCGAGAAGACCTTCACGTCGTAGGGTCGGCCGTCGGCGTCGCGTGAGACGCCACGCAGCGTCCCTTCGGGGATGAAGCCGAGCCGCTTGGCGATGTTCGTGCTGCGATGGTTGTCGGGCCAGACACGCACTTCGATGCGCGACGCGGAGTCGACCTCGAACCCCACGCGCGTCAGCGCACGCGTGACTTCGGTGGCGTAGCCGCGTTGGCAATGCGCGCTCGCGATCCAATACCCGATCTCGCGCACGTTCAGGCCTTGGCGCAGGTGCAGGCCCGCACCACCCACGACCTCCGATTCATCCGCCGAGAAGACGCCGTAGCTGTAGTCGAGTCCGAGATCGAACTCGCCGCGACACTTGCGCAGCCAAGCGACTTTTTGGTCGAGCGGTGTTGGCTCATTCGCCGCCCATGGCACCCACGGCCGCAAGTGCTCCAAGCTCGCGTCGACCGCCAACTTCAACGGCACCGCGTCTTCGGGCGCCCAACAACGGATCACGAGTCGCTCGGTGACGATGCGGTAGGCCGGTCCCCGAGCCGCGGCGGAAAGCATTACCGGCATTTTCAGCAAGAAATCAGCGTGCTCGCAATGGCTTCACCGACGCGCAGCGCTCGAATTGGGTGTCGGTGTTTGTGGGTAGCCACGCTCTTGGGCTGTTTGCAGGCGGAATTTGAGGCAGGCTCGCGCTCATGGCGAGCGGGCTACGCCACCTGAGCTTTCGCTGCACGACGTGCGCAAACTGCTGCAAAGATCTGCGTGTGCCGCTGACCACCGCTGATCTGCGACGTTTAGTGGAGCAGACAGGGCAACCCGCCGCCGAGATCGTGGCTTGGCTGCCGACCGATGCCGTCGATCTGACAGGTGAGCCGGGCAGCTTGGTCATGCTCGAGCGAACGTCGCCGCGTTCACTGATGACGCTCGCGCAGCGCGGCGGCGAGTGTCGCTTCCTCGCAGCGGATGCGCGCTGCAGTGTGTACGAGGCGCGACCGGCGAGTTGCCAATTGTATCCGTTCGACGCTTCTTTTGGGCCTCGCGGTGGGCTCCGACGCTTACGCCTACTTGGCGGTACACGCTGTGAGTACGCGCGCGATGGACACAATGATCCGCACGCGCTACGCGAAGCAGATCAACGGCGTTGGGTCGAGCATCGCGAATATCTCGCGCAGGTCAGTGATTGGAATCGGTCCCAAGGCCACCGTTCGCGCTTCGGCCACCGCCAACTGGGGCGCCAGGAATTCCTGAATTTCCTCGGATTTTAGCCGTAAATGGCTGTGCCAGTGAATCGTAACCGAAGCCCGTCACGCGCAGGCACGTGAGCCCATAAATCGTACACGGTTGGGCCGTGCAACGCGTGTCGCACACGGTGCGCAGCGTTCTCTGCTTGCTTCGCGTAGGTGTTGGTCGCAAAGGAGTGATCAGTGACCCGAGCGCAGGACATGACGGCCTTCGTGAATCGCTCTCTTACGCCAATCGCAGCAATGTTCCTGATGGTCTGTGCTTGTTCAGCAGCGGTGAGTGGGGGCACGCCGGACAACTCCGGTGGGTTAGCTAACTCAGTGCCCACGGCAGGCGCGAGCGCGGGCACTGCTAGCAACAGCGGCGGCGTTGCTGGCTCGGTAAGCGCCGGCGGCGCACCGATGACGAGCGCGGGCGGCACGAGCGGCATGAACGCCGGCGGCAGCGCAGGCGTGAGCCCGAATGGCGGCAACGCGGGCGCGAGCACACCGCCGCCCGGCGTGCCGATGCCCAAATCACCCACCGCAAGCTGGGTGTACGTGAATGGCTACCGGCTAATGGTCGGCAAACGCGCGAGCGACGGCACGCTCGCCAACCCGACGCCATACGAGGTGCGCGGCGTGAGCTGGAGTCCGACTGGCATCGGTGAAACCAATTCTTCCGGTTATTCGAAACTGTACATTTCGCATGGCGGGACCGACGTGCCGCTGATCGCAGGGCTACACGCCAATACGGTGAAGACGTACGACCCGTTCGACAACAGCGCCGCGGGCACCGCGCTCCTCGATCAGTTGTATGCCTCCGGGGTGATGGTGATCATGACCGTGATGGCCACGCACGACACGTCGCAGGCCCAGTACACCGCGTCGGTCAACTATTTCAAGAACCACCCCGCGATCCTGGCTTGGATGGTGGGCAATGAGTTCAACTACAACAACCTGTACGGCGCCGCCGATCTCAACACCGCCATTGGGCTCGTGAACACGGCGATCAGCGCGATTCATGCGGCGGATC
>DATHOI010000522.1:0-10554 GCA_035485095.1 Polyangiaceae bacterium
CCAGACCTTTCGGGCATAAGTACCGTCCATGAACACTTCATCGGCCGGTATCCAGGCCGCGACGGCGTCGTTGATCGCTCCGTTCGTCAGCGCGCTTGCTTCGATTGCAACTTTGCCTGTCGATTTCCAGCCTAGCGTGCCGCCCACGCTCAACGTTGCCTGACCCGAACGCAATAAATTGATGCCTTTGGGGACGATGCTCGAAGCGGAGTTTGGGCGCTGCGGCTCGTGGATATTCGACGCGCCCGCGCTGAGCGGGCCGATCGCTGCACTCGCCATCGAGCTCGTGAGGTCCAGCTTCCAGCGTTCTTTTCCATCCGCTGTGAAGGCGCGCAGCCGGCCGTCCCAGCCCGCGGCGTACAGCCGCGCGTCATCCTGCGTTAGCTCGGCGCTGCACCCGAGCTGGGTCCGCCAAACCAGCTCACCGTGCGCATCGACCCGGCTGAGCGCGCCTTCGTCATCGCTGACGTAAACACTGGCGCCATCTTCCGCGAAGGCGATTGCGAGGGGCTGAGAGTGCCAAGTTTTGCTGAAGGCGACGGTGCCGTCCATCATCCTGACCTCCAGCAATCTGCTACCGCCCCCATAGGCCGTCGCGATGCGCTTCGTGCGCGTGGAGAGATCGAAGCCGAGCGGCGCGCTTTGGCTGTCCCAGGTTCCAGCCAACCGCCCGTTGTCGAGGGCGAAATAGCGAAGCCCTCCGGAAGCGCCGAGCTGAGCTTGCAAGACGACTAGCGCACCGTCGTTGTCTGCGTAGATTTTGGGGAATACCAGCGTGCCAGTGATGGGTGCCGAGAAAGACCAGCGCACGCCTCCATCCTTCATGGAACGAGCGCTCACCTCGGTGTGCGAAGCTTTCTGATCCGACAGCACCTTGTTGTCGGTGAACTCGCCGAACGCAATCAGCGCGATATCGCCGTCCCTGGGCACGAGGGTGTCGAAGCTCGGGACGCGCGTTCCGTCGTCGGAGAGTGACCAATCCAGCGAATCGAACTTCTTCCAATAGTCGACCGCCCAGGCTTCCCGCCAACTGGTAGCCGTACGCTGCCACGCGACGACGCCGTATGGGCCGGGGGCCAGCACGGTTCTCGCATCGCTCGAGGCCGAAAATACCTGCTGAAATGCGCCCATGTCACCGAAACTCGTGAAGGCTTCCGTCGTCGGCGAGCTTGAGCTGAACAAGAAAAACGCCTCGCCAAAGCGCTGAGTCGTGCGCGCGGCGAGACCGAACGCCGTTCCGTCGCTGCTCAGGAACAAGCTAGTCGTCGTGGGCGACTCACCGACGCGCGTCGTGGCGACGACTCGTCCATGGTCTCCTTCATCGTCGACTCGCGCGAGGTTTGCGACGTAACCATCGGCGGCCACGGCCAATTTCCCGTGCGACGCCCGGAGCGCGGATAGCCGAACCCCGACCCGCTCGCTGAGCTTGGGAATGCTCAGCTGCGCCGTGGCCGCACCGACCACGACGAGTGGCGCTGCGGCTCCGGCCTTTGCAGCGCCGTGAACTGCGGGAGCCTCCTGCTTTAGGAGCTCGATGAAGCGCTCGATCGCAAGTTCGAGCCCGCGCTGATCCCCGCCGACGATCGCAACACAATTCTCGCCGTACGTTCGGGGGGCGAAGGCGGCGCTCACAAATCCTCGACCTGTGCCGGGATAGCGAGCACTGAGCTTTCGCCCAAATAGCCCGGCCGAGTTCGCCGCTTGGACGATGTCGCCAGGCCCTTTGCCCGCCATTGTCGCGAGCACGACGAGCGTTTCGGGGCCAGAGGTCACGGGCGCTGCGGATCCGGCATGGAGCGTAACGCGCAGCCCCTTCGCTTTCAGGGTCTGCACGAGCGAAGCGACGAGCTCCTTGGGTAGCGCGTCGAAGTCGCCGACCAAGTGAATGCCAGGCTGGCCCTTACTCACGAGCGCCCGAATTTGCGACTCGCGTTCCGCTTCCACTTTGAGAAGCGGGGTGACCCAAGGCTCCGAGACATCGCCCGGCGGGACGGTGAGTGAGCTGCTCGCGCCGCCGAGGAGCTCACTCACCTCGAGCCGCCACGGGCCTGGTCCGACGGGTCGCCCGACTGTATGCACGAGCTCGCCACGCAGGTTGGTGCCGCGGAACAGCGTCGACACCGAGCCGTCTGCATCACTGAGCACGATGCGGAGCGGCACACGCGCTGGCAGCCCCACGTTGACCGAGTACGTCATGCTCTCGTGATCGAGAGTCACGCTGAGTTTGGGAGCATCGAGGACACGCGGCGCGAGAGCATATAGTTTCCCCGGAAAGGTCGTCAGATCTGCTCGAACTGCGACGGTTTTTCCGGCGCCGCTCGCGGGCACGGTCTGTCGTTCGAACACGTCGTAGATCACCGGGACGCGTGGAACACTGAGCTCGACGCGCTTGGGCCAATAGCTCTTGCTGTAACGCGCGCCAAGTGCCCACACGCTCGGAGCGCTCCATGGATAGGGACTAGTCTCTGACGCGATCAGAACGTACTTGATCGCGCCTCCATCGAAGTGGCTCTTCGAAACCCAGGGGTCGTCTGTGTCGACGGGAAGGCGTCGAGACCGTCCGAATTGTTGGTTCAACGCTCCGGCTATCGCCGTGTACGCGGGCTGCGAGTCTGGAAATAATGCATCGACGTCGGTTGCACCGTGAGCCGCTCGAGATGGGCCCAAGGTGCTAACGGGGAAACGCGTGGTCTCCGGTAGAGCTCGCGAATCTGCATCGATCACGACGGTGCCGCCGGCTGCACGGAAAACGCGCAGGGCTCGCTTCACGCTATCGGGTAGCTCTGCGGTCTGACCTACCAGAAACAACAGATTCACCTTTGGCTTGCCGTTGTCGATGAGCGAGCCGCTCGCTATGTCTTCCTCATACGCGATACTCATCGGCAGCCCTGCCATCAACCCGGCGCCGTACAATGCCAAGACACGCTCCCAGTGCGGTGTGCCAAGTATGTCGCGCTTCTCGGTCACGTCTTGAGCGTATGAATAAAGCACTGCTGCTTCATTCCCCGGCTCGGCTTCAGCGAAAATCGGGCCGTATGCCTCGCCGAGCGAGTTCATCACGCGGAGCGCGTTCGCAGCCCGAGCGTCGCGAAGGGGCACCGTGTGTTCGACGCCGAACCCTTGCACTCCCCGCCCCAGCACTTGCAGCGCATCCTTGAGATAGGATTCGCCGTCGCCGATGTGGTAGGCGTTGTCGAAGATGGCCATTAGAGGCAGTCGCGGGCGACGCAGAATTTCGGCTGAGTGTGCGGGGCAGAACGGCCAACTGTAACCCTCGCTCAAATAGTGCGAGTAGGACTCGGTCATGTGAGCGTAGATCGTCGGCGCGTAGCTGCCCGCCACGGCTGGGTACTGCCACATCGGCGTCGCCGTTCGCCCCAGGTCTGGCCTCACTTCGAGTACGGCTCGATCGAACTCACCGTACATGTGGGAGAGCCCCGCGCGGTAAACATCCGGCATCGGGCGATTGACCGACTCCGCATCGAGCCACGCCTTGTCCGGTGGGGTTGGGGTGAAGAAGACTTCGTCGTTGTAGTTGAAGCCGTAGAAGGCGGGGTATTTCCCGAACCACTGGCTCAAGCGTTGCAGCGTGCGGTTGATTGGCGGAAACCAGCTGTCGGCGAGGCGCACGCCCGAGCAATGCGACAAGATCTGAGTGTCATAGTTGACCCCGCAGGCCGTCGCGCGATCGAGATAGAGCTCCCATGGCCAGGAGCCCCCTTCAGGGAGTGTGGCGTGGTCACTTGGCTCCCCGGCGGGGTCCATACGCCACACGCCGGCCGACTGAGAATTGATGAATTCGAGACCCCCGTGGTCGGTTTCACGGGTGAAGCCCAGGCTCGCGACGCTGTCGACATAGTCCCGCGCGAAGGCGAGCTGTTCGGCCGTGTCGAGCTGCGCGAGCGGAGAAGTACTCGGTAGGCTCTGCCCGAACTCGTGGTACAGAATTCGTTGCATTGGGGAACCTGGTTCCGCCTCCGCGAGGTCAAACTCGTACGCGCCGGCCGGTGCGGAGCCGAGCGTCGCGCTCAACGTGTAATGGCCAGGCATCAGTCGTCGCGTCAGCCCAGCCGACAACTCCCAGTAGTCGTTGGTTGGAATCTGAGTGGTGAGTAGGGCTTTTCCGTTGAGCCGAAGCGCAAGCGTTGCGGACTGGCTAGGCGTAGCTCCCCGAGTTTCGACGCCAAATGCTATCGCTTCACCGCGTCGAAATCCGGAGCGCTCGGACAACGAGCGCACCGTCACGCCGCCGCTCTCGGAAGCTCGCTCGAATCTCACCCTCTTTTCGACGTGTAAGTCACGTGCACCGTCGGCGCGACTGATCATCCCCTTGCCGTACCGCACGGCGATCTGGTTGAAACCGAGCAACTCGCGCGGCGGTTTAACGTCCAGAGCTCCGCGAGCGTACGTCGCGTCGAGCTCCCGCCAACTCAGATTGCTTCCGTCGCTCGGTCGCGCAAAGACATGCCACTCGTCATCGACGGGTGCAGGTCGACCGGTGACCGAAACGGGCAGTGAGAATGGCTGCCCGGCGACCACGGAATCGAACGGAATTCCGACTGAGATTCGGCGAAATCGCGGTGTAATTGTTTCGGCCGGTGAAAGGTCGGCGGGCCAACGCAGGTACAAGACCGCAGGGTCTGGGATCGAAGCGTACAGTCGCCCCGCGGCGTCCGTTTCGAGATCGAGAATGCCTGCGGCATCGAGCGTCCTTATCAGGCGGAGTGAGGCATCGTAGACTCGTACATGGCGGTGGTCGGGATCGCCCACCGCCACGTTGCCGTTCGGAAAGACGGCAATGCCGGCCACACCCGGGACTCGTCCCCGGGGCGTGCCGGTATAGTCGAACGCACACAACTGTTGGCTGGCTCGCGCAGTAACGTAGACAATCGAACGTTTGGCGTCGACTTCGATGTCGTCGTACCACGTGCGACGCTCGTCGGTCGCGGCCGTTTTGCTTCCATCGTAGGCGGCGATATCTCGTAGATACTTGCCCTGCGCGTCGAACACTGCAATGCGCGACCAATCCGGATCCGGCGTCCCGGCTGGCGCAACCGTGGTGTCTAGCGCGAATAGCAACTGATGAATTGCGTCGAAAGCGGCCCCGGTCGGGCTGGTCCAGCCAGTCTTATCTTGGCGCAGGTTCGATGGCGGAGGACCACGCTTCACGAGCGAACGCAGCTGGGTCCCGTCAGGTCCGATCAGCGCCAATTGGCCCGAAGCGTGACTCTGCACGCTGATGAAATTCCCGTTCGAGACAGGAATCAGCGTGCGAGCGACGGTATAGGCGAGCGGTATCCGCCTAACGAAGTCGCCGCGCTCATCGAAGACATAGTACGCCGCGCCCACGGAGAAGTAGCTTCGCTTGCCGTCCGCGCTGACCGTGAACTCGCTCCGACCGGGCGGCACGTCCTCCGCCATCACGGTGTTTTCGAGGCGCGCCGGATCGGCGGAACGCGGTGGTGTCGAGATCGGGTGCGAGCCTTGCGCTCCGAGGGCGCGAGCTGAGTGGCTGCAACGGATCAGAATTGCGGAGCCGGCGAGGGCGACCGCGCTCACTAGCGCGCCGCTGCGGAACCATCGTTGCACCCAAAGCATGGGCTACTGTGTAGCATCGTCATTGGCGGCATTCGACGCCGTTCAAGAGCCGAAAAACCGAATTTTCGCGTCAGCGCCTCACTCCCCGAACATCACCCAGCCCAACAGATCCGCGGTTACCAACGCTGCCGCAGCTTCCTTCGCGCCTATCGCGCGCACGTCGTGGCCACTCTTGATCGCGACCAGGCGCTCCAGTGCGGCGTCCACGGTGAGGCGTTCACTCAGCAGGGAAGTGATGTACACGAGTGACGCCGGAGCCGAGCCGCGTTCGCGAGGGTGGCGAATGGCCTCTGCGCGTGGACCTGCGAGCACGAGTCTCTTCCCGTCCGGCAACAGCTTTTGGGGCTCGCCCTTCGAGCGCACGATCGCGCCGGCCATCATTGGGCTCGCCAAGTCCAAATCTAAAGGGAACTCGACACGCTGCGGCGAGGTGCCCCTGTAAAATGTGACGAGGCCTTCACTCCAACCGCAGAGCGCGGCGACGCGGTCGCGACCTTGATCGCGAATCGCCCTGAAAACGTCGACGGCATCGACCATGCCGATGCCGATCAGTGTGTCGCCGAGCCGCCCGCCGTAGCTCGAGAGCGTGGTCAGTGCGGTCTCTAGTTGCGCGCGCGTCAAACGACCGCGCTTCACTAAATATTCGCCGAGCAGCTCCTCGCGCTCCGAGGAAGCGACGTGCAAGAGCCGGCCTTTGTCCAAGTAGATCTCTTTGCGGCTGGCATTGCCGGTGTTCGACGCGCGTTCCACGAACAGCGCGCCGCTTTCACTCTTCTGACGCATGTGCGCGAGCACTTCGAGCATCTGCGTATCGCGGAGCAGCACTTGGTAGTCCGGAATGCCGGGCTCGAACAAGCGACTCGTGGTCGCAGTGGTCGACGGTAACAGATGGCGGCCGAGCTCGTACACGTCGCGGATGAAGCGAAAGTCTGCGCCCATCAGCGCCACTTCGTCGTCACCACCGAGATCGCCCGTGGCGATCATCTCGATCAGTTTCGCGAACGGGATGCCCATTTGGATCTGGCCATCCCCGCGCCGCACGTTGGAGAGCGAGCTCGACAGTTGAGAATCACTTGCTACGGGCACGGTCGCGGGCTGCACGGCCGCCATGCCGCCGCTGCTGCGCGCGCGCACGGCCTTCATGCGTTGCACCGAATCACGCACTTGGCCTTCGATTTGCTTGGCCAATTGGCTCGAATCCCGCGCCCAGCTCACCCACTCAGCCAGCGTTTTCTGTAGCTCTTCGGCCGAAGGCCGCTCGAAGGGCTCGAGCGCCAGGGCGAGAGCGCCCGCATCTTGGAAGCGCGCATCTGGATCGCGCGCCAGACCCTTTTCACACAAGGCGAGCACGCCTGCCGGCAAACTGTTGGCTGCTTGTCGTAGTGGTCCGATGTTCACATCACGGATCGCGAGCAGCACGGCGAGCTGGCCGCTGCCTGGGAAGACGCGCTCACCGATCAGCATCTCGCCGAACACTGCCGTTAGCGCGAACAGATCGGCGCGATGATCGAACGGCTCGCCAGCGACTTGCTCCGGCGCGAGATAGCCAAACTTACCCTTCAGGCCCACGCTCGGTTGTGCGGGTTTCACGCGCTGTTCGAAGCGCGCGATGCCGAAGTCTCCGAGCTTGATCTGCCCGTCGATCGACAAGTAAATGTTCGAGGGCGTCACGTCGCGGTGCACGATGTGGAGTGCATTGCCCTCCTGGTCATGGGCCGCGTGCACTGCGGCGAGCGCGCTGGCGACGCGCCGCGCGATGAATGCGGCGAGGCCGGGCGGAAAACGCCGCTGCTCGGCGTCCGCGCGCCGGAGCAGGCGGTACAGGTCCACCCCGTCCACGTATTCCATCGCCAAATATGGCTCGTCACCGACCATCCCCGCGCCGAATACGGTCACCACGTTGGGGTGCGTGACCGCGCGGTGCAGCTCCGCCTCGCGCTCCAGCGCGTCGAAATCCCCGCCCTCGCGCGCGGCACGCAGCAATTTTTTTACCACCAGCCGGGCCGCGGGTAGCGTGCCGATCTTGGGGCGCGCTAGAAAAACCTCCGCACTACCGCCGACAGCGATGCGTCGTTCCAGCACGAACGGCCCAAAGGGCTGCTGGGCGCCGGACCCTTTGCGGTCGCTTGCCACAGCCTTCCATTAGAGCGGCTTTCCGGCGCTCGGAACAGGGAAAACCGTGGCCAACGCTCGGTAGTCGCAAAACCGACACACTGGTCGCCCGTGCGCGCGAGGCCTCGGAGTCTCGAGCCGAGCCGCGGCGGGGGATGACCAAAGCCGCCTTGCGCGCGGCTTCACCCGCTCACGCGCCGTGAAATCTGACGTTCAAGTTTAAACGTCAGATCTGAAGTGAAACGAGGGCAGCCGACGTTGCCAGGTCGCGAGCCCGGCGCCTATTTCCTCGTCGCGCAGGCGCGGCTGCATGGCCGACCCGTGATTGGAGGCGTGGCCTTGCGTCGTGCGCGGCGTTCAGCGCGCCCGTTTCCTCGCGGCGACCCAAACCCAAGTCCGAGCGCGCAGCGCACAGGGAGCCTCAAGATCTTCTCCTTTCGCCGATGAACTTCAGAAGTGATAAAGGGCGGCGATGGCACCGGCACGCGCGCTTCGTTTTTTGCTCGGGCTTACGCTGTTGGTCTTGATGGCCGCGTGCGGCGGTAGTTGCCGAGGTAGCCACGACGCAGAGAGCGTGCCGCCGAAGACGCCCACCTTGCGCCTGTACTTGATCTCTTCGCCAGCCGGTGCGCTCGAACCGTGTGGCTGCGTGAAGGACATGCTGGGCGGTGTCGATCACTTGGCTTCCTATTTGAAGAGCCAGGCGGAAAGCGCGCCGAACAGCGCGCTGCTCGCGTCCGGACCGCTGTTCTTCATGAACACCGAGCTCGCGAGCGAGCGCCAGACGCAAGATTCATGGAAGGCCGACGCTTTGGCGCGCTCGCTCGGCGCGGCTGGCCTGCGCGCGTGGGCACCCGGCGCCAACGACTGGGCCGCCGGCCCGGACACTTTTCAGGCGCTGGCTTCGGCAGCGCAAGCGACGCCACTGGCCGCGAACCTGAAGGCGCCGGGTGTGCAGCCGGTGCGCGTCTTCGAGCTCGGCGGAAACAAGGTGGGCGTCGCGGGTCTGAGCCTACCGAGTCATTTGGGAGCCCTGCCCAAGGGCGTCAGTGCAGTCGATGCGTTGAGCGAGCTCAAGCAAGCAAAGGCCGCGCTCGACGCGCAGGGCGCGCAGATTCGCGTGCTGCTCGCCGCCATGCCGCGCGGTGACGCGCTCCGCTTGCTCGATCAAGTGCCTGGCTTTCAGTTGTTGGTGGTCGGAAAGCCGTACGACCAAGGCGAAAGCAACGATCCGCCCACTCCACCCGAGGTCGTGGGCACGACCTTGGTCGTCGAAGCGCCCAATCACCTGCAAGCCGTGGGCGTCGTCGACTTGTTCGTGCGCGGCGACCAGTTCGAGTTCGCGGACGGCTCGAACACCGCGCAAGCGGCCGAGCGCGAAAGTTTAACGGGCCGCATCCGCGAGCTGGAAGTCCGCTTGGCGACGGCGGATCCCTCGGGAAACAGCACGGATCGAGATGTGGTGGCGCGCCACGCTGACCTGACGCGCCTGAAAACCGAGCTACAAAAACTGTCCACGCCGCCCGCGCCGGCGAAGGGCAGCTTCTTTCGCTACGACTTGGTCGAGGTGCGCGACAAGCTCGGCTCCGAGCAGGCCGTACACAGCTTGATCGACGGCTACTACCAACGCGTGAACGACCACAACCACGAGGTGTTCAAGGACAAGCTGCCCGAGCCCGCACCTGCAGGCGAGAGTCACTACGTGGGCGTGGAGGCGTGCAGCACGTGCCACAAGAGTGAGCGCGCCTTCTGGGACAAGACGCAACACGCTGGGGCCTATGCCACGCTCTCTTCCGCGCACAAGGAGTTCAACCTGGACTGCGTGAGCTGTCACGTCACGGGTTACGACAAACCCGGTGGCTCGACGGTCGTACACGTCGAAAACTTGAGCAACGTGCAGTGCGAGGTCTGTCACGGCCCGGGCTCGCGCCATGTGCAGAAACCGAGCGATGACAAGCTCATCGCGCTGCCCGAGCGCGGCTTGTGCGCGGCCACGTGTCACCATCCGCCGCACGTGCACGCGGACTGGAGCGTGGCCGAAGCGTGGCCGAAGATCATCGGCCCAGGCCACGGTGGCTGAGCGCTGACGGGGGCGCGACGCGCCGAAACGGGTCACCCAGATTCGTTGGTTTCGCGCGGAAACATCGACTGGAATCGAGAGTCAGTGAAATTGTGAACGAGCGCCGTCCGCCGTGCCTAAATTAATCCGCTAATAGTGCGGATCAGAATGAAAACAGGCCGCTGAGAGCCATGGCCTACACTGGATCCTCCATGTACCTTGGGTGTCGATGACCCACTACGACTCCGAACCGGAAGACACCGAAGACCGCTTCTACGCGCAATTCGACTCGCGCGAGGTAAAGCTGATGACGCTCGACGAGCTAGTGTCAGCGTTCGAAGCAGGGGAGATTCACGAGAACACATTCGTGTGTCGCGAGGGCGAGAGCGAATGGCTCACGCTCGCGATCGTCGCGGGTTTGAACGACGAGCAGGAAGAGCCCGCGCCGGAACCGGTTGCAGAGCGTCGTCCGCCGATGCCGAACCGCGCTCCACAAACACTCGAGACGCGCCCGCCGATGCCGAATCGCGCCCCTGACCTGGGTGGCGAGCGTCGCCCGCCGATGCCGAACCGCGCGCCCGAAGGCGTCGAGACGCGCCCGCCGATGCCGAACCGCCGGCCCGAGATGAACACGGTGCCCGCGTCGCGTCGCGTGACGGCGTATCCGTCAGTCGCGCCGCCCAGGATCGCGCCGTCGACCCCGCTCAGCTTTGCGCCCGTGACGAGCTACATCAACTACGCCGATCTGGATCTCGACGAGCTGTCGCTGCGCCCGAAGCGCCGCG
>DATHOI010000523.1:0-11701 GCA_035485095.1 Polyangiaceae bacterium
TCGTCGTCGACGATCAGGATCGTCTTGGCACCGTCTGGCAACGGGGGCGGCGGCAGGCTTTCGCCGGGCAGCTCGGCGACGACGCTCAGATCGCGTGAGGTGTCTCCGAAGCTGCTCTCTTCGATGTCCTCGGAACGCGAGATCTCGGAGGCCGCGTCATCGACGACGACCCCTGGGGCGTCAAGCGGTCGCAACGACTCGGGTTGCGCGTCGAAATCGAGCGTGCCGGCGGGATCACCGCTGTCGCTGCCGTCGAGCATGCTGCCATCCGAATCGAGGTGGAGCTTGGCAAGCACTTCGGCCGGACAATTGGGGCCAACGTAGTAGCTGTCGCCGCGCGCCTTCCGACCGTAGGCCTCTTCGATCACGTGCGAGAGGGCCGCGTCGAGCGCGACGTACGGATAGACCTTCTTGCCCGTGACGAACTCCAGCTCGTCGATCACCTTCTTCTCGCGCGGATTCGCCATCGCGATGAACAGCCGGTCGTCGCGCGTGAGCACCGGAAGGATCAGGTGCTTTTCTGCGATCTCACGGGGCAAGAGCTCGAGGTCGTCGAGCTTCAGACAAATTTGAGTGAGATCGATGCCAGGAATGCCGTGCTGCTCGCTGAGCGCCTTGAGCGCCGCGACATCACTGATCGTGCCATCGGCTGCAAGCCGCGACGCGAGCCGCCCCCCCCTTTGATCAGCGAGAGCGCGATCCAACTGCTCGGGGCTGAGCGCCCGCTGCCGCAGTAAGATTTTGCCGATCTGCTTCTTCTCGCTCATCGGAAACCTTGATTATCCACGATAGCAGGGCAATCTCGACGAAAAAGAAGGACGCCTGCGCTAAGCTCGGGATTCGGCCCAAAGTGCCAGTTTTTCGCGCGACCAGGCGGCAAAATTGCCCGCGGCGATGGCGTTTCGCACCTCGAGCATGAGCCGCGCGTAGAAGTGCAGATTGTGCTGGCTGAGCAGGCTTAGGACCAGAATCTCCCCTGCCAGATACAGGTGTCTCAGGTACGCGCGCGAGTAACCGCCACGGCATGCCGAGCAGCCGCAGTCTTCTTCGAGTGGACGGGCATCGTCCCGGTAGCGCGCGTTTTTGATCACGATCTTGCCGTCCCACGTGAACAGTTGTCCGTTGCGCGCGTTACGCGTCGGGATCACGCAATCGAACATGTCGATGCCGTGACCGACTGCGGTCAGAATATCGCTCGGCATCCCGACGCCCATCAGGTAGCGCGGGCGCTCTGCCGGCAGCGCTGGTCCGACTGCCGCGAGTGCGCGATACATCTCTGGAATTGGTTCTCCGACGCTGAATCCGCCGAGCGCCAGACCATCGAACGGCAATTTGGCCAACGCTTCGGCGTGCGCCAAACGCAGCTCGATATCGGTTCCGCCCTGCACGATCCCGAACACACCTTGCTTTGGCGCACGCGCGGCGAGACAGCGCTCGGCCCAGCGCGTGGTGCGCTCGACTGCTGCCACCAAATCCGAACGCGGCGCGCCGCCCGGCGGACACACGTCGAGCTGCATCGCGATGTCGGAACCGAGCAGCCCTTGCACACGCATCGCCTCCTCGGGCGAAAGCAGCATTTTTTTACCGTCCAAATGCGAGGCAAACTCGAAGCCATTTTCGCTAGCGCGCATCCGCTGCGCTAACGAAAATGCCTGAAATCCCCCGGAATCCGTCACGATGGCGTGAGGCCAGCGCGCGAAGGAATGCAGCCCGCCAAACTCGGCGATGAGCTCCGGCCCGGGCCGGAGCCACAAGTGGTACGTGTTCATGATCTGCATGCGTGCGCCGGTCTCAGCCACTTCTTCTGAAGAGACTGCCTTGACTGCCGCTTGCGTCCCCACGGGCATGAACGCTGGCGTCGCCACCTCGCCGTGCGAAGTACCGAGCACACCTTGACGCGCGCTCTCCGATGTTTTCTCGACGCGAAAGGAGATCACTGAATTTTCCTCGGAATCCACATGGCGTCACCATAAGAGAGAAAGCGGTAGCCTCGAGCCACGGCATGTCGGTACGCATTCATCGTGGTGTCGTATCCCGCGAAGGCCGACACCAAAGCCAGCAGCGTGCTCTTCGGCACGTGAAAATTCGTGAGCAGCGAGTCGACCACGGCAAAGTCGTAACCTGGTTGGATCAAGAGCCGTGTCTCGCCGTGGGTGGCGCGGACGTGCCCGGGTCGTTCCGGGTCGGCAGCGCTTTCTAGCGCTCTCACCACTGTCGTACCAACCGCCACGACCGGAGCATTCCGAGCTCGTGCCCGCGCGATGGCGAAAACCAGCTCCGGCGCAACGTCGATGGTCTCGGCGTGCATCGGGTGCTCGTCCAAATCCTCGGAGATTACCGAGCGAAACGTGCCAAGTCCGATCTCGAGCTCGAGCCGCGCCAGCTCCACGCCTCGCGCGTGCAAGCGCTCGAGCAATGCCGAGCTCAGGTGCAACCCCGCCGTCGGTGCCGCCGCCGAGGCGGTGCGTCGCGCGTAGACAGTCTGATAGCGCTCGAGATCACCCGGCTCGTCGGCTCGTTTCATGTAAGGCGGCAGCGGGAGGTGCCCACTGCGATCGAGGATTTGCTCGAAATCCTCACCGGCCGTGCGCACGCTCACGAGCAGCGTCGCATCGCTGTGACGTTCGAGCACTTCGACCGCCACCGAGTTCCAATCGATGATCGCGCCGACACGGAGCGGCTTGCTCGATCGCCCAATGGCCTCCCAGCGCTCGTCGTCGCTTTCCGGAGCGTTCACCCGCCGAATGAACAAGAGCTCGGCGCGGCCACCACTCCCGCGCTTGACCCCGAAGATGCGCGCGCGGCGGACTCGCGTATCGTTCACGACGAGCAGCGCCTGCTCCGGAATCAGCTCGGACAGTTGCTCGACCAAGCTGTCGGTCAGCTTTCCGTCTTCCACGACGAGCAAGCGCGCTCCATCCCGCTTCTCCGCTGGATGAGCTGCGATCAGCGCCTCCGGAAGCTCGTACTCGAATGCCGCGGTCTTCACGGACGCGAAAGAATCAGATTTGAAGCTCCGCCGCTAGTGCCGGGGACCTGCGTTACCTGCTCTCGAACGTGATCCCGAGCCGGGTCATCTTCCGCCACAGGGTCGTGGGGCTGATGTCCAACGCCTCGGCAGCGCGCTCGCGATTCCCGTCCGAGGAGCGCAGAGCCGCTTCTAGCGCCTGCCGCTCCGACTCATCGACGATGTCCGCGAGGGTCTTGCCGGGAGCGCGGCCAGCCTTTCGCGGCGCGTCCGGCAGCACGTCGTCGACGGTGATCACACCGCCCGTGCACAGTGCCACCGATTGCTCGACCAGATTCTCGAGCTCACGCACGTTGCCGGGGAAATCATAGGCCACGAGCTTGTCCATCACGCCTTCTGCTGGGCGGGCCCGTGCGTTCATCTTCTTGTTGTATTTATCCAAGAAGAACTCCGCGAGCAGCGGGATGTCTTCGCGGCGCTCACGGAGCGGCGGCAAATGGAAGCGGGCGACGTTCAAGCGATAATACAAGTCTTGTCGGAAGCGACGCTCTTCGACCGCCAGGGCCAGGTCCACGTTGGTTGCCGCAACGACGCGGATGTCGATGGTGATGGGCTTGTTCTCACCCACACGACGCACTTCGCCCTCCTGAATCGCGCGCAACAACTTGGCCTGGAAGCTGGGCGTCGTTTCGGCGATTTCATCGAAGAAGAACGTACCGCCGTCCGCCTCCTCGAAGAGACCCTTGCGCGCGCTGACTGCGCCAGTAAACGCGCCGCGAGCATGACCAAACAGCTCGCTCTCTAGTAGCGTCTCGCTGATCGCAGCGCAGTTGACGGTCACGAACGGGCGATGTGCGCGCTTGCTATTGGCGTGCACCGCGCGAGCAACCAACTCTTTGCCCGTGCCGCTCTCACCGGTAATCAGCACGATCGCGTCAGTGGGCGCGATCTTCACGACGCGCGTCAGGACATCGCGGATCGACTGCGAACGGCCGATGATCTTCTCGAGATGATAGCGTTCTTTGAACTCTTGAGCGAAGAGCTGCACTTGCCCATGCAAGCGGCGGCTTTCGAAAGCCTTCGAAACTTTGACGATCAGCTCTTGCTCACTGAAGGGCTTCTGAATGTAATCGAAGGCGCCGACGCGCATGGCTTCGACGGCGCTCTCGATTGTCCCATATGCGGTCATCACGATGACCTCGGTCATCGGCTGCGCTTCCTTGGTCGCGCGCAGCACGTCGATGCCGTCGAACTCCCCCATGCGCAGATCGGTGATCACGACGTCATAGGCGCCGGTTGCGCCGAGCTCGCGACCTTGAGCGCCGTCGGCCGCTTCATCGACCTCATAGCCGCCGCCACGCAGCATCATTGCCAGCGTCGTGCGCATGTTGCGTTGGTCGTCTACGACGAGGAGCTTGCCCATGTTGCTTTGCTACAAACGGCGGCGAGAAGAGTCGACTCTAGCGCACAGGTTCCAGGAAGCACACGCGCCTTCGACGCGCTCGGCTTCCGTCTGCCCGCTCAGGACGCCGGCGGTCTCGTCGCGGCTCGTCGCGGCTCGTCGCGGCCGCGCGCTACCGGCTCTCTGGAATCACGTCACTCCTCCGCCTTCCGCGGCGCGCCGCGACGTCTCGCGGAGATACGCGCCGCTCCCAAGTCGAGACACACGAACGGCCCGCCGGTTCAGCACTCCGCGCACCCGCTCGGAAGCTCGGAAGGATCAGCGCATGAATATCAGCACGAACAGCGCGATCGCCAAGCCCGTCACGCCAATCGCGTAACCGAGGACGCTCGCCGTGCTCAGGCGGGGCGGTCGCGCGGTGCGGGGAACACCAGGGTTACTGGCGTGACTGCGCTCGAGCGGCGAGCCCATGATGGCACTCGGCGAAGTGCCCGCGCCGCTCACGCCACTCAGACCGCTGAGCCCGGTGCCGGTGACCGTGCTGACGCCGCTCACGGTGATGCGATCCTTGCCGGTCGGCGTAAACGCTGGGTCGTTCGAGAGCAGCTCCGAGCCCGCCACAGCGCCGCTGTTCAGCGCCTTCAACGAGGCGCGCACGGCCTTCCGCCGCTGTTCGATGCGATCGCCAAGCACGCGTTTGAGGATGCCGGCCACGCCGCTCTGCGGCACGATCAAGCGCTCGGATTTCAGATACGCGCGCAGGTCGTGCTCGAACTCAGCGGCCGTCTGATAGCGCGCTGAGACATTGCGCTCCAAGGCTTTGAGCACGATCCGTTCGAGCTCGGGCGGATACTTCGCGTCGATCAGAGTGGGCCTCGGAATGCCCCCGGAGATGACCAACCGAAGCGTCTCGACGTCGTGCTCGCCCCGAAATAGTCGACGGCTCGTCGTCAGCTCGAAAAGCACTATACCGAGCGAGAAAATGTCGCTCCGCCGATCCACACCCTTACCCAGCGCTTGCTCGGGCGACATGTACCCGAATTTGCCTTTGAGCTGACCGGCTCGTGTCGCTTCGCTGATGCGGCCAACGGCCTTCGCGACACCGAAGTCGACGAGCTTCACCGAACCGTTGGTACCAATCAGAATGTTGTGCGGCGAGATGTCGCGATGCACGACTCCGCGCAAACTGCCGTCGAGATCCCGTAGCTCGTGCGCAGCATGCACGCCCGCCGCGGCATCCGCGATGATCCGCACAGCCAGCTCCGGAGGGATGGCTCGGCGCTTCCCTGCCTCGGCGATGACGGTGTGCAGGGATTCACCCTCGACCCATTCCATCGCCATCCACATCACGCCGTCGTCCTCACCGACGTCGTAAACATCCACGACGTTCGAATGACGGATGCTCCGCACCAGCCGCACCTCGTCGAGGAACATTTTGACGAACTCGCTCTCGTCCGCCAGCTCCGTGAGCATCACCTTCACGGCGACCAGGCGGTCGTCCTTCGCGGACGCGCCGCGCTCGCGCGCGACCCAGACGGCAGCCATGCCGCCCCGACCGACCCTCAGCACGAGCTCGTAGCTTCCGAGCTTACTTCCTTGCTTGAGCTCTTCGGTCATCCTGAACGCGGGCGATCGTCTCGACTGTCGTGATTTTCGGCGCTGGGCGCGCACGAAATGGGAAGGTTACCATTAGGCCCAACCGAGCCGGGCTCAGTCAAGTCATTGGCCTGCCATTTCCGGGGCTGTGCCAAAGCCTAGCGCGCGGTATATAGCGGCGCTCCCCCACACCTGCCGCGTGCGCGGCACACCAGGGGCATACCCGTGAGGGTATCTGAAGCGCGTGAGCCAGAAAGCCAGGGAAAGATGCCGAGCCTGCGGGAACAGATTGGTAGTGGAGATAAGCGCAACGCCGTGGTCGAAGACGGCATCAAGGTGCTCGATCAAGAAGTCGCTGAAAAGAGCGGACTGAGCGGCATCGCGATTAAGGGCGCATACAAGATCGTACAGGGTGTTCGGCCGGGGTTCATCCGCGAGGCAGTGAACCACTTGCTCGACGACTTCCTCGACGCGATGGATCCCATCTACCAAGAGGCAGCCGAAAAAAAGCAGCCGCTCGGGGCTCACTTTCGCGCGAACAGCGCGCGCGTCGCCCAGGCTTTGTTGGCTGTTACAGACCAGCGCGCTGCCCGCGTCGAGAGCCAGGTCGTCAAGAAGACCTACGAGAAGCTGCGACCAATGGCGCAAAAGCAGGTCGAGGGCGCAACGCCGCGCTTGTCGACTTTGGTTGAAAAACACGCAGCACCGACCGGCTGAAGCGGTCTGTGCTGGAGTGTGCGGCGCGCGGCGCGCCGGCCCAGCACGCCGCACACTTACCGAACCGCTGGCCTGCTGATCGGCCCTGCGTTCGGCATTAGGCCCAATTCCCCATCGGATTGCTTGACAATGTGCGGGATTGGGCGAGATTTGCCGAGTTCCGCCCCAATGACCGAACCCAATATCGCCACTTCGTCCAGTCCGCGCATCGTTCTCGACAGCGCCGTCGTGCGCTTCGCCGGAGACTCCGGTGACGGCATGCAAGTCACCGGTGACCAGTTCACCGCCGCCGCCGCGCTGGCGCGAAATGATCTCGCAACATTCCCGGACTTCCCCGCGGAAATCCGCGCGCCCGCCGGGACGCTGTACGGCGTGTCCGGGTTTCAGATCAACTTCGCCTCACAAGACGTGTTCACGCCCGGTGACGCGCCCGACGTGCTCGTGGCCATGAACCCGGCTGCGCTGAAGACGAATCTACGCGATCTGAAGCGTGGCGGTCTCTTGATCGTCAATAGCGGCGCGTTCAATGCGGCCAACCTGAAGAAGGCCGGCTATGAGACCAATCCACTCGACGATGGCTCGTTGACCGGCTTCAACTTGGTGAACATCGACATCACCAAGCTGACGGTGTCTGCGGTCAAAGAGCTGGGGCTGTCGAACAAAGAGGCGCACCGCTGCAAAAACTTCTGGACTCTAGGGCTGATGTTTTGGCTCTACGGACGTCCGCTCGAGCCCACCGTGAAGTGGATTCAAGGCAAGTTCCACAAGCGGGACGACCTCGTACAAGCCAACGTGGCAGCGCTCAAGGCCGGCCACGCCTACGGCGAAACCGCTGAAATATCGCACAATCGCTACGAGGTTCCGGCTGCACCGGTGGCCGCTGGGACCTACCGCAACATTGGCGGGAACACCGCGACGGCGTGGGGACTGTTGGCGGCGACGCAGCTCTCCGGCCTCAACATGGTACTCGGCGCGTACCCCATCACCCCCGCCAGTGACATCCTTCACGAGCTCAGCAAGTTCAAACACTTCGGTGTCACGACCGTACAAGCCGAAGACGAGATCGCCGCGGTGTGCGCCGCGATCGGCGCATCTTACGCGGGCAATATCGGCGTCACGACGACGAGCGGCCCCGGGCTCGCTCTCAAGATGGAGGGCATCGGCCTGGCCGTCGCCACCGAGCTGCCACTCGTGATCGTCGATATTCAGCGCGGCGGCCCAAGTACCGGGCTGCCCACCAAGACCGAGCAAGCGGATCTTCTGCAGGCCGTCTATGGCCGCAATAGCGAGTCGCCCGTGTGCGTGATCGCGGCCTCGACGCCCGGCAATTGCTTCCACATGGCGATCGAGGCCGTGCGCTTGGCGCTCAAATACATGACTCCGGTGATCTTGCTCACCGACGGCTATTTGGCCAACGGCACCGAGCCTTGGCGCATCCCGAAGCTCGCCGATTTGCCGCGAATCGACGTGAAATTTCGCACCGATCCGGAGGGCTTCCATCCCTTCCTACGCGACGGCGAAACGCTGGCGCGCAACTGGGCTATCCCGGGCACGCCTGGCCTCACGCATCGTATCGGCGGGCTCGAGAAGGACTACGACACCGGCCACATCTCGTACGCAGCGGCGAATCACGAGCTGATGTGCCAGACGCGCGCGGCGAAGATCGCCGGCATTGCCAACGACGTACCCGAGCAGCGGATCGACGTCGGTGACGACAGCGGGAAGCTACTCGTACTCGGTTGGGGCTCCACCTACGGCGCGATCCGCGAGGCCGTGCAGCGTTGCCGGACGCGCGGTCTGTCCGTGTCGCATGCGCACGTTCACTACTTGAACCCCTTGCCGAAGAACCTCGGAGAGTTGCTGAAGCGCTTCGATCGCGTGCTCGTACCGGAGCTCAACCTGGGACAATTGGTGAAGCTCGTGCGCAGTCAATACCTCGTGCCCGCGGAGAGCTTCCCCAAGGTGCAAGGCCACCCGTTCAAGATCAGCGAGATCGAAGAACGCATCCGCCAAATGATGGAGAGCTGAGGCGAACATGTCGAACATCGTCGAGCCGACTCGGCTAACCAAAAAAGACTTCGAGACCGACCAAGACGTGCGCTGGTGCCCGGGCTGCGGGGACTATTCCATCCTTGCCAATGTGCAGAAGGTGATGCCTGAGCTCGGCATTCCGCTCGAGCAAATGGTCTGGGTGAGCGGCATCGGCTGCAGCAGCCGTTTCCCGTACTACATGAATACGTACGGCTTTCACACGATTCACGGGCGTGGGCCGGCCTTCGCGACGGGCATCAAGATCGCCAACCCGAAGCTCAGTGTGTGGCTCGCCACGGGTGACGGAGACGGCCTGAGCATCGGCGGCAACCATTTGATGCATTGCTTGCGCCGCAACGTGGATCTGAAAATCCTACTCTTCAACAACCGCATCTACGGCCTGACCAAAGGCCAATATTCGCCGACGAGCGAGGTCGGTAAGATCACGAAGAGCACGCCGCTCGGTTCGGCGGACCAACCGGTCGACCCCGCATGCGTCGCGCTCGGTGTGAATGGCAGCTTCGTCGCGCGCTCCGTCGACATCGAGGCGCAGCACCTCGCCGACGTGTTGCGACGGGCCGCGCATCATAGCGGGTCGGCGTTCATCGAAATTTATCAGAACTGCAACGTGTTCAACGACGGTGCCTTCGACTCCTTCACGGAGAAGACCCACAAGGCCGACCGCCAGCTCCGGGTGGAGCACGGCAAACCGCTGGTGTTCGGCGCCAAGCGCGATCAAGGCATCCGTCTCAATACGCGAACCCTGGGGCTCGAGGTCGTCACGCTCGGTTTAAACGGCATCACCGAAGCCGATCTGGTGGTCCACGATGAGACCAACCCGACTTTGGCCTATATGCTCGCGCACATGCCCTACCCCGCCTTCCCGGTCGCTTTGGGGGTGCTCTTCGCCGAGACCCGCCCGACCTACGACGGCGCCCTGTCCGAGCAGCGGGTGGCGGCCGAGCTGCGGCAGGGCAAGCCTGATCTGGACAAGCTCCTGCGCAGCGGCGACACCTGGACGATTTGAGCGCGTCGTCGGGCTCGGATCTCGCTCTGCCCATCGCGTTTCCTAGGGACAGCCCGGAAAACCTCTGCTAGACACCCGCCCACCATGGGAAGCCCGCAAGATCCTCGCACCAGCCGTCGCAAGCGCGAGCGCCGCGCCAAAAAGAACGCCGAATGGGAGCTGAAGCGCGCCCGCGAAAATGCGGAAGCCGCCAAGCCCAAGACGCCGGCCAAGACCGCGACCTGAGACCGCGTCGCGTCGGGGGTTGTTCTTCCGGGGTTTGTTGGCCCCCGAATAGCGTCATTCCTCCGCGTTCCGAGCCCAGATAGCGCCGGTCGGCCGCCTGACGCCGAACGTCTCGACGCCGTATCCGCCCACCGAGACACGGGCCGGAAACGCTCGCCCCCTCGACATTTGAGGCGGCCGTGCTCAGATTCACCGGGATACTTCATGCCGCCCAATGAGCGAGTGAACCCGGAGCGCGATGACGGCCTCGCCATCGCCGAGCGACCTAAGGTCAAGCGACCACGCCGGTACGTGGTCGTATTCCACAATGACGACTACACCACGATGGAATTCGTGGTCCACGTGCTGATGAAGTTCTTTCATCTGGACGAGACCGGAGCGACCACGGTGATGCTTGCCATCCACCGCAAGGGCTACGGCGTCGCCGGAACCTTTAGTCGCGACATCGCCGAGACCAAAGCGTCGCTGGTGATGGACTACGCCAAGGAACACGGTCACCCGCTCAAGTGCACTGCAGAGCCGGAAGGCTTCGGAGGGTCCGAGTGAAAGTCAGTGCTGAAGTCGAAGCTGCTTGCGCGTTCGCACAAAGCGAAGCGCTCCGCCGTCGCCACGATGTCATGACCGTGGAGCACCTGCTTTACGGCCTGCTGCAAGATCCAGCCACTGCCCGGGTCGCGCAGAAAGCCGGTGGTGACGTCGACAAACTGAAGCGCGCGCTCGATCGTTTCTTGAACGACGAGGTGGCGCGCGTCCCCGAGCCCGAGGAGATCGATCTGAGCGCCTCGCGCGGTTTCCAGCGCGTGCTGCAACGGGCCGCGTTCAACGTGCAAAACAGTGGCAAGGAAGAGCTCAAGGGCCACAACGTCCTGATCGCGATCTTCAGCGAGCTCGACTCGCCCGCGGTCGCAGCGCTCACCGAAGCAGGCTTGACCCGCTACGACCTCGTCAACTTCGTCTCGCACGGCGTCGCCAAAGACGGCGAGGACGAAGACGCGCTCACGCCCGGCGAGCAGGCCGGCGAAGGCGACGAAGAAGGTGAAGGCGCTCCTCCTGCGGACGCGCTCGCCAAATTCGCGATCAACCTGAACGAGCAAGCCAAGGCCGGCAATATCGAGCCGTTGGTCGGCCGAGAAAAAGAGCTACGCCGCGCCATTCAGGTGCTCTGTCGCCGGCGCAAGAACAACCCGATGTTCGTGGGCGACGCTGGCGTCGGCAAAACCGCGATCGTGGAAGGCTTAGCCGCCAAGATCGTCGCCAAAGACATCCCGGCGCCGCTCGAAAACGTCGTGATTTACGCGCTCGACATGGGCGCGCTGGTCGCGGGCACGCGCTTCCGCGGCGACTTCGAGAACCGCGTCAAGGCGGTGCTGAAGCAGATCGAAGCGCTGCCCGGCGCGGTGTTGTTCGTCGACGAGATCCACACGATGGTCGGCGCGGGCGCTGCGAGCGGCGGCACCCTGGACGCCGCCAACCTGCTGAAGCCCGCGCTTTCGAACGGCAAGCTGCGCTGCATCGGCGCGACCACGTTCGAAGAGTTCCGCTCGCACTTCGAGCGGGACCGAGCGCTCGCGCGTCGCTTTCAAAAAATCGACGTACTGGAACCGAGCCTGAGCGAGACGATTCAGATCTTGAAGGGCCTGAAGCCGCGCTACGAAGAGTTCCACGGCGTGCACTACACGGACGAGGCCATCGAGGCAGCCGGTACGCTCGCAGACCGGCATCTGCGCGATAAGAA
>DATHOI010000524.1:0-4310 GCA_035485095.1 Polyangiaceae bacterium
CCAGGCGCGCGCGGCGCCCGTTGTTGATGAAGTCGCGCAAACCTTCGACGCCGTTGAAACGACCGGCCTCGCCGCCCTCGGCGATGCCGAACATGGCCGCGCCGAATGCGGCGTACAGCTCGGCGTTTTGCGGCACGAAGATCAATTCCTCGATCGGCACGTCCGTCGGGTAAACGAAGCCGCGATCGCGCCAGGTCTCCGGGATGCGTTTCCGCCAGCAATCCTGCAGGAACGGCAAATACGTGTTCGGGCCGCCGAGCAAGAGCACGCGCGGCTTCAACGTGTTGCCGCGCGTGAGCACGCTCAAATTCTGCAGCACGATCGCGTCGGCGAGTGAGTTCAACACCTCGTCTTTGGGGATGCCCGTCTTGACGAGGTTGACGATGTCCGTCTCGGCGAACACACCGCATTTCGCGGCGACGTGATGCAGCTTCTCGTCATTGAAGCGCAAAGAGGTGGCGAAGCCCGGCTCGGCGCCGACTTTGATCATGCACTTGTCGATGGTGGCGCCGGTGCCCGACGCGCACTTATCGTTCATCGACGTGCCGGCGGTCTTCGCGCCGGTCTGTGCGTCCTCCTTGAACATGATGATCTTGGCGTCTTGTCCGCCGAGCTCGATCACGGAGAGGACGTCCGGGTGCTTGTATTCGACGGCTAACGTGACCGCGTTCACTTCTTGAACGAACTTGCCACCGGTCGGTGCGCACAATGGGCTCGAGCCAGAGCCCGTGAGGAACATCTTCCAGCCGCCCGCCGGGTGCTCCGGGAACGCCGCCAGAATCGTCTCGAGCAGCTCCAGCACCTTCTCCGGCTGCTTCGTGTGGTGACGTTGGTAGTCGTTCCACAAGATCTCTTTGGTCTCGGGGTCGATCACCGCCGCTTTCACGGTCGTCGATCCCACGTCCATCCCGATCACCAGTTCGCCGCGGTGTCCGCTCATTGTGTGCTCTGCCCTCGGTGAGGGAGCCGCCGAGCCGGAGGCCGGGCAGCTCAACTGACGCGCGTGTCAGTCTAACCCCCCAACTAGGGCGGCGCGCAAGCGCGGCGATTGTTTCTGAGCGGTGACGCGCGTGTCAGCGCGGCGCGCTAGCCCAGGTGCCCGAGAATCTTAGTGGCCCGCTGGCCGGGTAACCGAACCGAGCGCCCAGTATCGGAATCCGCGAGGCAGCGCTGAACCCGCGTTGGTGCGACTCAATTCGAGCTAGCCATCGTCGCGTCGGCCGCTGGCGGCCGCGCCGCGGCTCTTGCCGGCGCGGCCGGTGTGGGGGGCGAGTTCACGATGCGCACGGCGGGAGCCTTGGCTCGCGGCTGCGAGGCGATCTCTAGAAAGTCATGACCGAGCGGCACGCCGTATTGATCCGCGACGTCGACGCGCACTACCCAGGGGCCCGGTGTGCTGCTCGGCGGGACGACCGCGTGCAGCACGTTGCCGTTCCGCTCGAAGGTTACGTCGAGCGGCTCGAGGCCCAGGGTGACCTTGGGCACGACTTGTAAGAACGACGGGATCTCATCGCCTGATTTGGACTTGAGTTGGATGTCGATCGACACCGCGTCGCGCGGCCAGAGCGCGCGCTTCGGCCCGATGTTCACGTCGGCGTACACGCCGCGCGGTTCGAGGCGCGCCGTTGCGATGTCGAGCGCGCCCGGCAAGCGAAAGCCGACCACGGTCGTCGTGTTGCGGTACAGCGTCGCGCCGTTCGCCGCGGGAAAATAGCGGCCCGCGCCGAGGTACGTCATTTCGAGGCCGCTCGTGTTGGTAAATTGCACTTGTTGACCCGTGCCGAGAAAGATCGCCTGCGCGGTGCTGTAGCCGCCAGGTGGCAAGAGCACTCCAATCACGCGCAGCTCTACCTCCGGGCCCCAGCTGCCTTGAAGCCCGCGCGCGTCGACGGCGCGCAGCGTGAGCCCGTATCGGCCGGGTTCGACCGGGCTGAACGCGTCCGAAAGCTCGTTGCCCGTTGCGCGCCGTTGATCGAGCACTTTGCCATCGGCCAGGCGGCGCACGCGCAGCTCATAGTGCTCGGCGCCGGGCACCGAGGCCCAGTGAAAACCGCGCATCGCGACGACGTCATTCGCGGCGAAGAACATGCGTTGCCCGCCGTTCAAGACGGGCGCAGGGATGCCCGGCTTGACTGCGACGCTCGGGTTGTCGCGGCTCAACGTAGCGAGCGAACCGAGCGGCACGGTTTGCCAATGGTCGGCGAGCAGCGTGCGCACCTCGCCCTCGACGTTGGCGACGGTCACGTCGCCGTCGGCCAAGATCGCGACGTGACCTGCCGTGACGACCGCGCTCAGCTTGCCAACGCTCGCTAGCACGGCGCTGTGGCCATTCTTGGCGAGCTCTACGTCCACACGCCCGCTCTGCAACGCAAAGCTCCACGTAGTGGTCTTCGCCCCGGGCGCGAGCTGCAGCGCTTGGGGCACCGGGAACACGCGTAGCGTCGTGTGTGGCGCGAGCGTCAAGCGAGCGCGACTCGGCAGCTCGAACACCGCGCCGTCGCCCGAGGCCGTATACAGCCCACTTTCGTTCACGCCGCTGCCGGACACCACGGTCGGCGTTCGGGGTGCCGATTCGGCCCAACTCACAGCGCTCGACACACACACGGCGACGCCCAGCAAGCTTGCTCTAGTTCCGGCTCGGAAGCGCGATAGTCCCATGACGATCCCACAACGGCCCGTGAAGGCAGGTCTTGAGAAATATCGTGGTCGGCGAAGCATCTCGTCGCACTGGCCAGGCGGCCCGACTACACTCACGGCTCATGGCGAGCTCACGAACCAAGAAAAAAGCCGGGGCTTTGCCCAAAAATGAGCGTCGTCAGCAGATCTTGAGCGTGGCGCGCGAGGTGTTCGCCAAGCGTGGCTATCACCAAACCACGATTGACGACATCGTCGCACAAGCCGGCGTCGCGCGCGGCACGTTCTATCTCTACTTCGAGGACAAGCGCGCGGTGTTCTCGGATCTGGTGGATCGCTTCGCCGGTCAGCTCTCGGTTGCCATCGTGCGCATCGTTACGGACGACGCGGCGCGCTCGGTCGTCGAGCAAGTGCGAGAGAACATCCGCGCCATCATCGGCACGTCGCTCGCCGATCGCGCAATGACGAAGATCCTCTTCACGGACGCGGTCGGCATCGACCCCGCATTCGATCGCAAGCTGCAAACTTTCTACGACACCGTGGTGCAGCTATTGACCGAGAGCCTGAAGGACGGACAAGCGCTCGGCATCGTCGCCGACGGCGAACCGCGCGTGCTCGCCTACCTGACCATCGGCGCGCTGAAAGAGCTGCTCTACCAAGCCGTGACGCTGGGCTTCGCCGAAGAGAGCGCGGACGTGCTCACACAGCAGATGTTCACGTTTTTGAGCGGTGGCTACTTGCGCTTACCCGACGTGAAGGACACGAGAGACTCGAAGCGTCCGCGTCGACGTTAGGTCACGGCCTAGCTTTGCTTTCTTGCGTGACTGGGGTGGTCAAGCGTGACGCCAGCGGCTCGGCATAGCCTTCGGCGTCGCTGCTCGGGCCGTGCTGGCTGCCACACTGCTCACTGCGCCGCGTTTGCCTGACGCAGCGGCTGCTTCGGGCGCGCCAAGAGGACGCGCCCCGACTCGAATGAATAGCGCGCGACGGAGCTAGCCCAGACGGCGAACGCGCTGCACCGTTGCGGCTCCCGCAGCAGAGGCCGCATTGAAAACAGCTTATCGAGCAACTCGCGCCAGCGGAGGCTCTCGGTGAGCGCGTCGAGATCTTCTCGATCGTCCGGCGGAGCTGCGTGTCCGGCGTAGGAATCCATGAAATCCCACCATAGGTCCGGGTGATTGCCTTCGGCGAGATCGCGCAAAATGTCCGTCGCTTCCAGCGGATGGCCGGTGAGGATCGCGAGCAGCAATAGCACTGGGCGGTATTGCTGCTCTTCTAGGTAAGGCACTGGGTTGCTGACCGTGGCGCGCAACAACCGGTAAATATTGACGAAGCGCTTAGTGGCGCGCGGCGACGGAATCAGCGCATGCAGGCTCTTCATGAAAGCGCGCTCGGCGTTGCTGATCGCCAAAAAACCGGGGTTTAGATTGAGGGCCGGTGCGACGGTCGTTTGAGCGGTGTTCGGCGTCGGGGCAGCGGACCCGTTCGACGTCGAAGCAACGGCCTGACGGCTGTCCGGCGCGTTCGCGGAAACTCGGGCCGCTGCGTGCGGCGCATCGACTCGCTTCGGTCCTGAGGTTGGGTGCGACGTTAGCGTCGCTGCTGGCGGCGCCACTTTCGTCTCCACCAAGTTGTCGATCAACTTGCCGAAGCCGTCGCCGTCCATCGGGCGAAGC
>DATHOI010000525.1:0-6761 GCA_035485095.1 Polyangiaceae bacterium
CGAGGCCCGTGGTCGTGTCGAAGAACGCCGCGCCGACCGCGAGCGGACCACCGGGCACGGCCGCGTCCATGACGGCCTTGCACGGACCTTGCGGTGCGGCAGCGTTGAAGCCGAAGCACGTGGTGTTGTCGACGTTCGCACCGCAGTAGCATTCCGCCGCTTGGCGAGTGCTGCCCTTGGCGCAACCAGTGCTCACGATGCAAGCGAGGACCGTGTCACAACCCGAGGTGCTGCCGGCCGGCACGGAGGTCGCGGCACAACCCGCAGCGAGGTCGCTGCAGCTCTGCGCGGTGCAAGCGTCGCACGGCGGCACGCCGCTGCACGTCGAGCTGCAGGTACCGTCAGTCGTCGGCGGATCGCAGGTCTCGGGCGCAGTGATGAAGCCGTCGCCGCAAACCGGCTTGCGGATTTGGCAGGTCGCGTCGCACGTTGCGGTGTTCGGCGGCTCGCACGCTTCGCTACCGGCAACCACGCCGTCGCCGCACACGATGCTATGGCATTGTGCGTCGCAGGTCGTGTTGTTCGGCGGATCGCAGGTCTCACCAGCGGCGGGTTGCACCACGCCGTCGCCACAAGCGGGCGTGATGGTCTGACACGTCGTGCTACAGAAGCCGGGCTTCGGCGGGTCGCAGGTTTCGCCGACACCGACCGTGCCATTACCGCAGATTTCAGCCGTCGTGCAGTCCACCGCGGCCGTCGCCGTGGTCACGCAGCCTTGGCCGTCCGAGACGCTCACGGTGAGGGTTTGCGGGCCGCCGGCCGTACAGTTGTACTCCGTAGCCTTCGCGGTCGCGGTGTCGAAGGTGCCGCCCGTGGCCGTCCACGCGAACGTGAGCGGGTTGCCGTCGGCGTCCGTCGCGTCAGCAGCGACGTTGATCTTGCCGCCCACGTCGAGAGCCAGCGGAGCAACCACGAGTTGGCTGATGTCCGGGCAGGTATTGAACGTGCCGTTGAAGGTCGTGTTGCCGCGCGTCGTGGCCGTGCCGCAGGTGAGCGGGACGGTGACGCCGTTGGTCAGACCCGCGACGACGTTGAACGTCGCGCTGCCGGTGCAGGTCGTGTTGCCGGTGCTGTCCGTCGAGCTGAAGGTCACGGTGTAGCCCGTGCCCGCGGGGAGACGGAGGAGGAGCGAGGCAGTCGCGCCGCTCGCGTCGACGGGAATGTCGCCGTCGACCGGCGTGATGCCGTTGCCGGTGACGTGGTAGTGCACGGTCGACAGCACGACGCCGCCACTGATGGTCAGGTCGAGGCCGATGGAGCCGCTGTTGGTGTCGGTGCTGGTGCTGTCAGACTTAACGCTCGGAGCAGCGCCGCCGCTCGAACAAGCGGGAATGGCAGCCGCGCCGATGAGCAGCGCCGCGAGGCAGATTACGGATTTGTTGATCACAGGTTCCTCCTGAACAAGTTGAAGGCCCGCCAGAGCACCTGACCGACCGCAGCCGCCCTTAAGCAAGGAAGGCGCCAAGCCCTCACTGGAGTCCTGTCTGATCTGCCACGTACCGTAAAAAAGGCTGACTTGCCCAACACTTGAGTGCGGAAATTGCGAGTCTGGAATGCAGCCGCACCCGCTTATTGAACCCTCCGAAAATCGGAATTTGCCAGGCGATATCTGTAGCGCCGTGTGACGTCTAGAAACGGAATGAGAGACCGCTAGAAAACCGATTGGCCAGCAAACCTCCAGAAATCGAAGAGTCACGTCTGACAATCGAATACAGGAGAACGTGTGATTCGAGTGAGAGTGCGAGTCAACGTCCGTCGATCGAGCGGTATTCCCGACAGAACAGCAACAATGCCAACAACGCGAACGAGTTGGCTCCTTCCTTGCTTGGAGCGCACCGGAACCGCCTCGGTTGGTTGAGCTTCAGCCCGCTGCCCGGCGCGACACAAAACCGTTACGGAGGAAACTCTCATGAAGAAGACGACGCTGTTAGCCACAGTGTTGCTGCTCGGTGCAAGCGCGACAGGAATCGGCGCTGCCACGGGCGGGAACCTGCAAGGCTCAGACACTCTGAAGGATATGACCAAGGCGATTCTCGACTCGTGTGTCGGCGCCACCGGCCTCAACTACGTCGGCGGCGGTTCAGGCACCGGCCAAACTGCGATGGTCAACGGCACGCAGGAAATTGCGCCGATGTCGTCACCCATCGCGGCGACCACCCAGACCTGCACCACGACGGCGAACCATGTTGACCTCACGAAATCGCAACTTCGCGTCGTGGCTTACGACGGGCTAGCGATCACCACGTCCCTCGCACAAACCAACGCTTGCTCCGGCAGCGCAAATCCCACGCTTGCGAACGGCACCGGGACCGCGGACGGCTTCGACGTTTTCCCGCACGATGCCAACGGCAACGTGACCGGGCCGGCGACGAGCCACTACCAGCTCGCCCCGGCACAAGGAGCGGCTGGCGCGAGCGGCGCCTGGAAAGACATCCTGAAGATCATCTACTTCGGTATGGACAACACGGTCGCCAACAGCAGCGTCGACTTCAGCACGCAGAAGTGCAACGGCGATGTCCGCCGCAGCTTGGTGGACAACTTCGGCGCGCTGTTCAAGGGGGGTTGCACCACGCCCGGGAAGTGCACCGCGTTGCAGCACGCCTTCCGTCGCGACGATCAATCCGGCACGACCGACACCTTCATCAAGTTGCTCGGCGCGTACGCCTACCCAGGCGTCGCCGTGCAAACGAATGCTGGTACGGGCACGGACAACGGAACCACCAACAACTGTCCCGGCTCGGCTGATCCGCCAATCGCCGGTGGCAGCGGCGCGTGCGGCTTTCAGCACGCGGCGGCTCCGTTCTGCAACGGCCGCGAGCTCGAAGACCGCGACCCGATCCGTCGCGCGTGCTCCACGCCGGTGTGCACCACCGACGCTGATTGCCAGCCCACGGGTGTGAAGTGCGTCAAGGCCAGCTCGTCAGCCACGACGGGCCTCTGCTACGGCGACCAACGCGAAGATGCCGTGTGCTCGCTCGACGGTAAGCTCGGTCTCGTTCTGCCGATCTTCTCACCGCCGGAGCCCGACTACTTGCCCGCGACGGGACCGACGGACAACTCGCCCGACCCGCAAACGGTCGACGCCCTCTACACGGTGCCGGCTTGCCCGACCACCAACAAAGTGGCCTTGCTCAACTGCGCGAAGTTCACCGATTACAAGACCCAGGCCATTGTATTCCAATGCCCGGATCGGCCGATCGAGAACGGCGCCAACATCGCGGGTGGTACCTTCACGCCGGTGACGGCAACCGGTCTCCCCTGCCAGTGCACGGGCGATCCGAACAGCTGTAAATCGGTGCTCCTGCCCGCAGGCGCCGATCACCGCGTGTTCAACTTGTTCGTTCGTCGCCAAGAGCCCACGGGTACCGTTGTCAACAACGCGCCCAGTGGCACGCCCGCTGGTAAGAGTCCCGCTGCCGCGCAGATCCTAACTGCCGCGCCGCGTGACGCGAACCGCGTGCTTGGTCTTGGTGCGCCGAACTACCCGCCGAGCGCACTGCCCACCGGCGTCACCAGCCCCTTCCCGGCCGGTTTCGACGTGTCGCGCTTCTACCCGATCATCAACGCCTACTGGCGCTTGCGCGGGTCACCCGCCAAGCCGGCAGCGGCTCGCTGCGCGCTCGACGTGAGCGCGACGGCTTGTACGACCGACGCCGATTGCGGCGCGGATCAGTCGGAAGGCGCGCGTTGTGTCAGTGCTACGACTGGCATTCAAGGCGGCCCCGGTTTCTGCACTCGTCCCAACAGCGATACCCGCAACATCGGTTGCCTCGCTGCCACGGTCGACTGCTCGATCGGTTACGCCGGCAAGGAATCGCAAACCATCACCGCGAACACCACGTCGTTCTCGGTTGGCGACGCGAACGGCATCGTGCTCACGAACGCGACGGCGCTCGATCTGAGCTACCCGCTGGCCCGCCGGCTGTTCTTGAACAGCTACAAGGGTTTCCAGGGTTGCTTGGCTGGCAACTGCACCAACATCGCCGATCCGTTGGAGAAGGCCTTCGCGGCCAGCTCCGCCGGCGCGACGGCGACGGCTGGCTGCTACGGCGACAATCTGCGCGTGCAGACGGTTGCTGCTTCGCCCGCCATCGCATTCGTTGCGTCGCCGCAGCTCGACTGCATCGACTTCAACGAGCAAGCGTGCAACGGCCTCGCGTACTGCACGGCCAACACCGATTGCAAAGCCAACGGCAGCGCGACTCAAGGGACTTGCTCTGGCGGTTCGTGCACCTGCACGGCCAACAGTGATTGCCCCGGCGGTCGTACTTGCGTGAGTGGTTCGTGCACCTTCGCCAGCAACAGCCACAGCTGCTGCGGCGACGGCGTGATCACGAACTTCGCCGCGTCGACGGTGTCTGGCGCGCAATCGGCGCCGGACGAGACCTGCGACCCGCCGACCCCGGGCAACCCGGGCACGTCCGGATCTTGCGATCCGAACTGCCACTTGGTCCCGTGAGCGACGGAAAGGTAGCCGAGAGATCCTGATCTAGAATCGCGATCTTCGGTTCAACACAGAAAAGAAGGCGTGCCTCTCGCGAGGTACGCCTTCTTGCTTTTTGTATGCTGCGAGCGTCGCCTGCCGACCATTCGAAAACCGAAGGGTCCTATTCCGATATTCAGAGCTTCCGACCACGAGTCGTTCCCGGCATGCTCACGATTCGGCGGTGATTCCGAGCTTCGCCGGCGCCAGACCCTTGGGCGCGATTCTTGGATAGGCGCGGCCAGATGAAGCCCTCGAACCGCATCCGCCGACTCGTCGCAAACCGAACCGTCCTTGCTGCCGGGCTCGCTAGCTCGGCACTGCTCTTTTTCGTCGCTTGCGGTAGTGGTGACGATAGCAGCAGCGGTGGCGGTGGCACCGCAGGCTCTGTCGCAGGCGCGAGCGACAATGCGGGGACATCGAGCAGCGCAGCAGGCGCTGGCACGACCGCCTCGGCCGGGCACGGCGGCGCCGAGTCGGGCGGGAGCGGCGGAACTGCGACCGGTGGAGCGGCAGCGGGTGGAACTGAAGCCGGAGGAACTGAAGCCGGAGGAACCGGTGGTGCGGCGACGACCGGCGGGACTGCCGGCGCCGCGACCGGAGGAACCTCGGGGACCGCAGGCAGCTCTACCACTGGCGGAAATACTGGCGCGAGCGGCTCGGGCGGCCACGCCGGGCTCAGCGGCTCTGGCGGAGCGAGCGGCGGCAGCGCTGGGGCGAGCGGCTCTGCAGGAGCCAGCGGCAGCGCTGGAGCGAGCGGGGCTGCGGGAGCCGGCGGCCACGCTGGCGCGAGTGGCGCGGCGGGCAGCGCGGGTTCGTCCGGTGCTGGTGGCAGTGCAGGGTCCGCCGGAGCGAGCGGCAGCGGCGGGGCCGGCGGCTCCGCCGGTCATGCAGGCAGTGCAGGCTCGAGTGGCTCCGCGGGAGCGGGCGGGAACGCGGGCACATCGGGAGCGGGCGGCAGCTCCGGCTCCGCCGGAGCCGGCGGAACTTCCGGCGCGAGCGGCTCAGCGGGAGCGGGCGGCAGCTCCGGCTCGGGTGGCAGCGGCGGCGCCGAAACGTGCGACAGCTGCACTATCGCAAACTGCAGCGATCTGAATGACGGTTGCACCGCGACGACCGACTCAACGCCGGCTAGCTGCGCCACGGTCTTGGAGTGCATCGTCAGCACAGGCTGCGCGGTCGGTTCTACGCGCGACATCGCGGAATGCTACTGCGGCAGCGTGGACAACACGACCTGCTTCGGCTTCAACCCCAACGCGCCGCAGGGCCTGTGCAAAGCCGTCATGGACGCGGCCGTACCCGGCGGTCCGCTGGCAGTCGGTGCATCGTACTTCGATACCACCACTGGCTTGGGCTCCGCGGTTCAGCTCACGGGCTGCCGAGCTAGCAACTGCCAGCAGGCATGCGGGCTCTAGCCGTACTCGCGCTCATCTTTTGGTCCGGGATCGCGCAGGCGGTCCCGCTAGCCCAAGAAGATCCGCGTGGGCTCGCGCAGTTCAGCGCCGCGCACCCCAATGCGCTAGCGCCGTTGCAGGCTGGCGACGCGGCCCTGAGCGCGGGACAATTCACGACCGCGCTCGCGCTGTTCGACGATGCGGACGCAAACGCGCCGGGCACTGCGATCGTCGAGCGCAAGCGCTGTCAAGCGTTGCTCGGGCTCGGCCGTCGAGCGGACGCGCTCACGGCGTGCGAAACGGCGATCAATGCCGGCGGACAAGCCGCCCTCGATCTGCGCACCAAAGTCAGCGCTCTGATGTCGGGCTCCAGCGCTCCAACGCCGGAGGAGGCGAGTGAAGCGTATTGGCTCGCGCGCTTGGCGAGCACACTGCCGGGCGAGCCTTGGGGCTACGCCGCATTCTCCGAAATCGCGCAGCGCATTGGAGACCCGGTACTTTGGGCACGCAGCGTGGCAGAGCTGCAACGCATCGCGCCGAATCACTTCGAGACGAAAGCGGCCGTGCTGCGCGCGGGCAGCGCAGACCGCTGGCACGTGAAGGCCATGGTTTGGGTGCTGCTCATCGGCGCGAGTCTCGCGACGGCAATGCACGCCGCGCGGCGCCAACGCCAGCCGGCCTAGCCCTTCACTGACCCAGGGGCAGGCCATGCCCGCGAGCGATCAGCGCGGCGCGATACTGCTCGTAATCGAAACCGGCGCTGTGCTCGGCATCGTGACACGGCACGCAGACTTTCTCGGGCACGACGCGTCGCACGAACCGCTGTGGTGGTCGCGCATCGAGGATGTGCGTGCTGCCCGGTCCGTGACAGCTCTCGCAGCCCA
>DATHOI010000526.1:0-14255 GCA_035485095.1 Polyangiaceae bacterium
ACGAACTCGCAGCTCGAATTCTACGCGGAGACACAAGCGGATCCGACGAAGTTCGCGACCTTGCCGATGGCTCCAGAATCGGTAGCCCTGGCGGGTGTGGAGCACGTCGGTATCGCCAGCGGAGCACCGATCACCGATTGGACAGGCAAGGACATCGACACCTTGCTCGAGGGGGATAACCCTCCGCTCAAGTCCCAGGAGTATTTGAAGATCACTGTGCGCTTCGTGCCCAATGATGAACGCACGCAGAGCCCGATCTTGAACGACTGGCGTCAGATCTACAGCTGCGTTCCGGCAGAATGAGCTCCACCTCCTCTTTGCTTCTGGTTGCGCTGGCCTCGGCCGCGTCGTTTGCAGTGCTCGCTAGCCTGCCGCTCGCCTGCTCATCCGGCTCCGACGATCGCCCGCCGGGCCTGAGCACGTCAGCTGCCGCTGCAGGCAGCTCGAGCGCAGCCAACGGCGGAAACGCCGGTGCCAACGGTGGCAGCAACGCCGCGGGTGATTCGAGCCTAGCCGGAGCGAGTGTGGGCGCCGACGGTCCGTCGGACAACGGCGGCGAGGTGGGCACAGGTAGGCCAGCGCCCGGGCCGTCGCTATGCAGCGAAACAGCAACCTGGACCGGTGCGACTCCGGTCTCCGGCGTATCGACGGGCGCCAGCGAGACGTTACTGTCGATAACGTCGGATGAGCTCGACCTGGCGTTTCTTCGCGCGGGAGCGCTGTATGTCGCTCACCGCGCGCAAGCGACGGGCAACTTCACACCCGGCGAACCAGTCACGCTTCCGAGCGGTTGGAGTGCGACGCAGGGTGCAGCGCTCAGCCCGGACGGCAAGCGCCTGATCTTGGTGAGCACCGACCAGACCCTGCTTGGGGAGCTGACGCGCGCCACGCGCGACGCCACCTTCTCCGGCGCGATCGATCAGAGTGCATACGCGACCATCAATCAGAACGCCGTCTACACCGGTGACATCTACGCTTCGCCGACCGTGTCACCGGATGATCTCCAGTTGTTCTTCAATTCGGCCTTCCAAGGCGGCGCTTCGACCGTGGTGGTTTCCACGCGCAGCGCGGGCCAAGTTTGGGGCTCGCCGACGCGCGTGACCTCCGACCTCGACGGCCAAGACACCAGTCGCTGCTTGCCCACCGGTGTTTCTGCAGACGAACGCACATTGTTCTACTTCGACGAAATGTCGATGAAGCAAGAAGCTCGTTGGCGCGACGAGCCAGACCTCAGTTCACCGTTGTACGACATGGTCGACCTGGGTACGCGCCGAGGCGCACAGCCCAACGCGGCTTGCAATCACCTGTATTCCGACACCACGACGGACGTCGTCGTCGAGCACGACTGATTCAGCGCGAGCTGCACACCCTTCGGGGTGAGCACACGACACCAGCGCACAACATCCGGCGATTGCTCACAAATCCGCGGCGTTCCGCGCTGCCCGCGTTAATCGCGGCCATGCGACGACCGTTTACCCGGATCGGAGCGTCACCTCATGATTCGTGTTTTTCTGTTGGCCGCCTTGGGTATGTACACCGTGTTCGCGACGGGCTGTTCGGGAGCAGGAGATCCGCCCCCACCGATGGCCGTCGAGGCCAGCAGCGAAACCAAGGCTCTGCCGGCAGCCGAAGAGCTCTGTCAAAACCACGAAGAGGGCTGTCCTTGCGACAACCCCGGTGAGACCACGGACTGCGGGCGTATCAAGCGCGTCGAAGGCGACTACGTGTGGTGCTCGACGGGCACGCAAGTCTGTAGCGAGGACGGCGCGTGGGGAAAATGCTCCGGCGATCAGATCGATACCAGCCCCGCCCCCAACTAACGCCGGGCCGGCAAGAACTTGCGATCGAACAGGCGCACGCGCCTCACCAATAGGTCGAGCAAGAAGAGCGCGATCGCCGCGAATACGAAGCGATTCCAGAGCGGGCTGTAAGAAACGATCTTTTGGCCGGCTGGGTCGAAGACACGCTTCGGATCGGGATCGATGGAACCTCCGCCGGCCAGGGTGGCGCGCGCCAAGCGATCGAGATCGGGATCGAAGCTCGCGTACTCTCGCGGATACGGGTTGGTCACATGCCCATAGCTCATCGCGAGCGGCTTCAATTCGCCGTTTTCACCGGGTTTTGCGTGCTCTGCACGCAACAAGAACGAGCCATACTGGTCGAGCGGGAAAGAGGCCTCGTAGCGCCCTGGCGCCGTTTGCACCATGGGAACTTCACGCCGGGTTCCAACCGAACCGGGACCCGTGACGATCAGCTTCGACACGATACCGTTGTCGAAGCGTTCGTCGGCGGTGAACGCATCGACGACGGCGTGCACGTCTGAACCGAGCATCTCCGTCTTCATGTCGAGCTCACGCCGATGCTTCACGCGCATGTGCTCCCGTACGAGCTGTCCCCAGAACTTCGAGAAACCCGACCAACGAAGCCAATCAATCGCCCAATTGTTTTTCACGTCGCTGGTCCACGCCAACGACCAACCGAGGCCGGCGCGCCAGCGAGCCAGGATCGGATCGCCACGTTCGCTTTGTAGGACGAGCTGCGCCGGGGGCGGCTTGAGTTGCGTTGCCACGTAACCGTGCAGCAGTGGCGCGGCGTTGATGGCAATGCCTTTTAGGAAGTCCGCGGGCGCCACCTGTTCGACCGGAAACCACTCTTCCACGGCTGCTTGTTGGGCGATGAGCTCGGTTTCCCGGGTAAAAATCTTGGGCAAGCTATTGGGATCAGGGACGGCGTGGAAGCGACCGCCGCCCGTATCCGCGATCATGCGCAATAGATCTTGGTTGGTGCCCTCACCTAAACCAACGGTTGTCACCGTGATGCTCTCGGAGAGCATCGCCTGCACGAGGTCCTTGATGCCTTGAGCCGGCGCTTGTCCATCGGTGAGTAAGATCACGTGCTTCTTACGTGCTTGAACGACAGACAGGTCTTGATAGGCCATATCGAGGCTCGAGAAAATCTCGGTGCCGCCACCCGGTTGAATGCGTTGAATGTCGTTCTGAATGCGGGCGCGGTAGCGCGCAGGTTGCATTTTGACATAGCGCACCGGTGACGAGTCGAAGGCGAGGACCTCCAGCAGATCGTCGCCCTGCAACGTGGAGAGCGTCGCCTTGCACGCGGCTTTTGCCATTTCGATCGGCAGACCCGTCATCGAGCCCGAGCGGTCGATGGCCAAAACCATGGCAACCCCCGGCATCTCCTTGCGATGCTCGGCGTCCATGCGCACTGGCAGCAGACGCTCGATCGTCGAATGAGCCCAGCCGCCGAGACCGAAGCCTGCCTCACCGCCCGCAAACAGGAAGCCACCCCCGAGGTCGCGCACATAGCGTTCGACCAGCTCTTGCGCGGGCAATGGGAAGGCGTCCTGCGCCACATCGGAAACGATCACGAAGTCGTAGCGCTCCAGCTCTCGCAAGGAGGCAGGGAAGGCAGAGGCGGCACGCACGTCGACGTCGAACTGTTGGGCATTGAGCGCGCTCATCAGATAGCTCGCGCGCTGTGGCTGACCTTCGACGTATAGAACAGTGGGTCGCCCGGGGACGTCCACGGTCACGCTGAATGCGTTGTTGTCGTGGAACGTGTCCTGGCTGATGTCGTCCAGCCGCAAAGCGTAAGTGACCTCGCCTCCGACGCGCACTACGGACTGGAACTTGACCTCATTTCGACCCGGCTTGAGCTCGAGCTCGCGGACGCCATCGAGACCATTGAGCGCTTCCCCCTGAAAAAGCCGCGCTTTGGCATGGGCAGCGCGGCTGGCGTACACGTCAGCCACGATTTCGAAGGTCTGACCCACGTCCACCTTGTCCGGTATCGAGAGCGAGCGCACCGCGACCTCACCCGGTGGCGGACGGCGGTATGGGATAGCGTACAACGTGACCCCGAAGCCGCGGGCGCGGTTCGCCTCGGCCAAGAGATCGCCATCCGTTTCCAGGCCGTCACTGAGCAACACGACGCGCTTCAAGAACCCCGGCGGGAACAGACCGTAGGAGAGCGCCAGCGCCGCGCGAATGTCAGTGCCGGCACCGAGCGACTTCCCCGCCGGGCTGCGGTGACGAAGTTCGGCGATATTCGGCAGCACCAAGTGCCCGTCGCGCCAGACATCGATCAGACGCGGGCGTTCGGCAAAGGTGACCAGCTTGAGTTGATCCTCTGCGCCTTTGGCCTGCGCGTACTGTTCGACGCTGTGCCGCGCGTCGGCGACGGCTTCGTCCGGCACCGAGTCGCTCACGTCGACGAGCAGCACCGTGCACACCTTGTGTGTCTCTTCCGAGCGCACGAGGCGGGACAAGCCAAGCGCGATGAGCCCCAAAAAAGCCACGCGAAACAGCACTGCCAAGGCGCGCTGCGGCCACGGCAAATCCGCCAGCGAGCGACCGAGAACGAACAGCAGAAGCGGCGTCACGAGCAGCACGCCCAATGCGGCCGGCTCGAGCAGCTCGTAGTGAACGCCGCCTCGAGTCCAAAGGAGCGGCCCACCGGCACCGGAGAAGTAGTGCCGGTACACTGCGAACAATGCGATGCCCACCGCCGCGATGAACGCGCCCCAAAGAAGACGGGCGATGCGCGGCGTCACACCGTCACCCGTCGATGATATGTGATCCACTCGACGACCGAGAAGGCGAGCACCGCTGCGAGCAAGTACACCCAGAGCTCTCGCTTCGAGCCCGGTGCGCCAAACACGACCGGATTGGCGCGCGCGGTTCCGAGCGCGAGCTCGCTAACCGGCGTAATGCTACTTTCAGCGAGATCCGACAAATTAGCTGCGAATTCACTCGTCACCGCTTCGGTCCCCGAGCCGGCCACCAGCTTGTAGAAACCAGCCTCCTCGCCCAAGTAGATGGCGCGGCCTTCCTTCACTGGCACGGTATGGTGACCGCCGTGTGGGTCAACGACGGTGGCCGAGTCGACGGAGCTTGGCACAGGAATGCGCCACACGTCACCCGTGCGAAACGACGACACGTAGCTCGTGTCTTCTTCAACGAAGGCGTTGATCGAGTTGAGTACGAAGAGCGGCCAGGCAACTCGTAGCACCAGGTCGCTGTTTCGCGGGTCGAAGCCGAGCGCAACGAAACGATGCCCAGCGCGCGCGCCCGACACCAAGATCGGGCCCTGATCGCTGGCTCCGAGCACATGGTCCGACGCGGCCGGTACGAAGGCATGTCCGTCAGCGACCTGCACGTCGCCTAGCGCCAGAAATCGCAAAATCGGGCTCTTTTTCTCCCAAGTGTCGAAGCCGAAATCCTTGATTGGATGCCCGATTTTGACCGGTGATCCCTCTGCAGGCGGGTTCAGATAGAGCGCCGCCGCGACCGTGTCCGGCAACGCCTCAGCGACACCGTCCAAGATCGCCACGTCGAAGTGCTCGGCTGGCAGCGGCTGACCGGGCGAAACCGTCGTGACATCCAGATATTCGTCGAGCAGGAGCGCCGCGTCGAGGTACGTATTTCCACGCGAGATGAGCAGCACGCGAGCGCGGTGTCGCTCGGGCATCAGCGCGAATGCGTGGTCGTCCGCCGGGAGATCATCGGCGTGTCCATCCGCAAAACGGATCTTTGCTTCGAGCGTCCGACTCGCGCCTGCCAAATCTTGATAGTAACGGGGCAGGCGTTCGTTCGGACCGAGTCCCAGACGGCTAACGTCGATGATCGTGCCATCCCCGAGCAACGTCAACTCGACTTGCACCGCCTTGTCGTTCGTATTCGCGACCTCGAGCATGACCTCGGAGCGCGACTTGTCGAGCGGGTAGCGGCGCACTGAAAATTGCGAAATTGCGACATTATTGCCCGACTTTCCGATGGGTACGAACTTGAGCGCGGCGCCCGAAAGATCGACGTGCTTGGCGACCTCACTCAGATCACCTAGGACGCCATCACTCACGACGACGATCTCGCCCTTGGGCAATCCGCGCAAGCTATCGACCGCAAACGCGAGACCTCGCTCTAGGTCGGCCCGTGTGTCGCTCGCGCTCAAGCTGTCGATCGCCGGATCGAGCTCCGTCACGTCGGAGCTCATCGTCGACAGCGGACTCGGCAGCGAGCCCATCTCCACGATCAACGCTCGGTCGGCACTGCCGAGCCCGTGCACCAACTTTCGCACCTCGGCTTTGGCTACCTCGATGCGATTCGGTTTCACGTCGATGGCTTTCATCGACGCGCTGCCATCGACCAACACCACGATGTGGCGACCGTCGAACAGCGCCGCCTTGGGCTTCGGGTCGCCGAGCGCCAAGATCAGGAGCGCGAGCAGCGCCAGCTGGAACAGGAGCGAGAGCAACCGACGAAGCTTGGAGAACAGCTCGGTCGCCTGGCGATCGCGGAACACGGCGTCCCAAATCCGCGCAAAAGGCACGGCGACGGGACGACGGCGCAGTTTTAGAACGTACAGCAGCACCGTGAGCGTGGCCGCACCGCCCGCCAGCGCGAGTAGCTCCGTGATCGGCAGGCCGGCGAAGACCATCAGCGTAGGAACCCCCCGCGACGGAAAACACGCAGCACCAGCTCGTCGAACGGTGTGTTCACGTCTGCCGGAAAATACGGGACCTGCTTTTGCACGCAGAAGCGCTCGATGCTGGCGCGGTACTCGCCGACCGCCAATTGCATCTTGTCGAGCATCCCCTCGGTGACGGTGAGCTCACGTTCTTCACCGGTCTCACAGTCGTAGATGCGCACGTCACCTTTGAGCGCCGGGCGCGCTTCCGCCGGATCGACGAGCTCTACGACGTAAGGTTCGAACTTGTTGAAGCGGAGCATGTTGATGCCTGCCTCGAAGCCAGCGGGGTCGTAGAGGTCGCTAAACAGCACCGCGAGCCCGCGCCGCTTATGCTGCGCGACGAACGTCTTCAACGCCGCGCCAAGGTCGGTGACACCGCGTGATTCGAGCTGCGACAAGAACTCGAATACCTTGAAAATACGCCCTTTTCCGCGTGTGGTCGGCATGCGCGAGATGACCGCGTCGTTCACGCCGACGATCGTCACGCGGTCGAGGTTGGCGAGCCCGACATAGGCCAACGCCGCGCACAGGCGGCGCGCCTGGTCGAACTTTTTCTTGCCGCCAAAGCCCATCGAGGTCGAACAATCGACGATCAGGTAGATGCTGAGATCTTCCTCTTCTTCGTAGAGCCGTACTAGTAGCTTGCCAAAACGCTGGTACACGTTCCAATCGACGGAACGAAAGTCATCACCCGGTACGTAGTCGCGATGGTCCGCGAATTCGAGGCCGCTGCCCTTCTTCTTGCTGCGCCGTTCGGCGCGCAATCTGCCAGCGAACACCCGACGACTCACGAGCGCGAGCATCTCGAGCTTCCGTTGAAACTCGTCGTCGAAGAGCTGGTGCTCGCGCCGGCTCGTGCGCGGCGCCGCTTCACGGCGAAATAGGTCCAGGAAGCCCACGGCCTCGCCTTATTCCTTGGAAGCCGGCAATTTCTTGATGATATCGGCGATGACGCGATCGGACGCCACGCCCTCCGCCTCACCCTCGAAGCTGAGCAAGACGCGATGACGGAGCGCGGCGAGCGCCGTAGCTTTTACGTCCTCGACTGAAGCCGCGAAGCGGCCGTCGAACAGGGCGCGAACCTTGGCGCCCAGCAGCATGGCCTGAGCACCACGGGGCGAAGCACCAGTACGCACGAAGCGCTTCACCAAATCCGGCGCCTCCTCAGCCGTCGGGTGCGTTGCTTGCAACACGCGGATCGCGTAATCCTGAACGTGGCGCGCGACTGGCACGCGGCGCACGAGCGCTTGCATTTCCAGGATCTGTTCGCGGGTGAGCACGCAGCGAACCTCCACGTGCTTGTCGGTGGTAGTGCGATCGATGATCGCGTGCAGCTCGTCACGCGTTGGGAACGGCACTTCCAACTTGAAGAAGAAGCGATCGAGCTGAGCCTCCGGCAATGGATAGGTACCCTCCATTTCCAGCGGATTTTGCGTAGCCAGCACGAAGTACGGCTCTTTGATCACGTGCGTCGTTCGGCCCACGGTGACGCGGTGCTCTTGCATGGCCTCGAGCAACGCGCTCTGCGTTTTGGGCGTCGCGCGGTTCACCTCGTCGGCGAGCACGATATTGGCGAAAATCGGTCCTCGCCGAAATTCCAGGCTGCGCGCGCCCGTCGTGCCTTCGTCGAGCACCACGGTTCCGATGATGTCAGCCGGCATCAGATCTGGAGTGAATTGGATGCGCGAAAACTCCAAACCGAGCACACCCGCCAACGTGCGCACCAACATGGTCTTACCGAGACCCGGCACGCCTTCCAGCAAGGCGTGCGACGAGCCGAGCACGCACGAGAGCACGCCGTCGATGACGTCACGCTGGCCCACGATGACTCGTCCGATCTCCTCACGTAACGCGCCGATCCGCTTTTGGAATTCACTGACTTCTTCGCGCGCTTGGTCGGCATCCGTCATCTCGGGTCTCCTTGGGCTAGTCGGCTTCTGAAATTCAATCCCGAGGCCGAATCAGCTGAAAGTAACGACGCACATAGAAACGATAGCCGGACGGGATTTCATCCTGGCTGAGCGTCTGTTCGGCAACGGTCTGATAGTCGGTGAACACTTGCTTGTAGCCGTGGCCCACGAAGCCGCGCTCCGCAGCACCGTAGATCACTTGTGACGACGCTGTGCCTTGCCCGGTGTCGGCGCCCGCGGCGGTAACGTCGACGCTCTTGCCCTTCAGATCGGTGGCGGCGCCGCTGAGATTTGGATCGTGACCGGTGCCGGCGCGCTGTCCGGCGCCTGGCTCCGTGCCACCTCCGGGCTTGTCACCCGCGGCAGCTTGGCTCTCGCCGCGCGCGCTCTGCGGCATCGGAATTTCGACGGACGGCCCGCCCGGGTTTCCCAGACGTAGCGGGCCCTCCTTCTTCCCGCCATTCTGGCCGCCAGGCTCGTCACCTTGCCCTTCGCCTGAACCACGTTGCCCGCGCGCGCGCTGTCCGAACTTCTGTAGGCGCTGCATCTGGTCTTTGCCGCCTTTTCCCTGCTGTCGCATGAGCTCGCGCATCTCTTGCAGCTTCCGCAGCAGCTCCTTCTTCTGCTCCTCGCTGGCTTCCTGTTTGGCCATGCGATTGATGTCTTGTGCGCCCTGTTGCAAGTCCTGCGCGCTCTGGCCAGCGTCATGCATCAAGTCCTTGGCGGCCTGCGCGAGCTGCTTGTCGAGCTCCGACATTTGCTTTTGGCTGCGTTCGGCGCTGCTCTTCTCCCGATCTAGGTGCTCGAGTCGGCGTTCGTTGTCTGCAAGCTTCGGATCGGCGCTCGCTCCAGCGTCTGGCTGCTCACCCTTTTTCTTCAGCAAGCTCTTGTGCTCTTCCTCCAGGTCACGACGCCGTTCTTCGATGTTCCTCAGGCGTTCCTCGTTGCTGGTGGCCGCCTTTTCCAATGCTTTCCTGAGCTTTTCGAGCTCAGCGGCGTTGGGCTTGCTCTCCTTGTTCTTGAGCTTCTCCGCGAGCTCGCGCAGCGCCTTTTCGGCGTCGGACAGCCGTTTTTCATCGAGCGCGGACGCGGCAGGTTTGGTCAGGCCACTCTTTTCGAGCTCGCGCGCAAGCCCCTTCAGACCCTCATCCCGAGCATCTTGATCGAGGTCTAAGTTGTCCTTCAGGTCGCGTTCCAGATCACCCATGCGCTGAAAAACTTCATGACGGTCGAGTCGATGCTCTGCGATGTCTTCGACGAGCTGATTGAAGCGGCGCACCGCGACGAGCGCGTTTGGATCGTCGTTCTTGGCTTGCAGCTCCTTGGCCACATCGCGGAACAGCTCGATGTCATCCGCGCTCATGACCATCGGTTCGAACGCAGAAGGCAACGGCAGCTGCCGATAGTGCCGCACTTCCAGCCGCGATAGCCCGAACAAGCCGAGCCCGAGTAACAGGACCAGCGCGCTCTCCCGGGGCACGCGAATCGGGACGGCGCGCCCGGGGTCGAGCCGATTCGAAAGCGCGACACCGTCCTCGATCGCCGCCTGCATCAGTGGTGTGCGCTCGGCCTCGGGGATGTCACTGAAGGCCAGTGCCGTCGTCACGCGATCCTGGAACCCGTGGAACTCATCGAGCGCGAGCGAGGCGCGCCAGGCCGGTCTTCGCCGAAACAATGCCCGAGCAACTCCGGCCACGAAAATAGACAAAGGCACCAGCCCCACCAGCCACAGCGGGCGCTGACCGGTAGCGGAAAGGCTCAACACCTTGACCGTGGTCAGCGCGACCACCGCGTAACCGAGCGGGATCGGCAAGAGCAGCATGGTTCGGGCGAAAACCGCACGCCACCGCGCCCGCCGTGCAGCTCGCCCTGCCGCGCGGCGCAGCGCGCCGATGCCGTCGCTCTGGGCCATCTGACTCAAGTTAAGCACCCACCGGGCGCGACGCACAGGCGTTCGCGCTAGAGCAAGGACAACGCGACCGAGCGCAGCCTTGGCTCCGTGCGCCAAGGTCCACGGGAGCAGGCACAGCGGTCCCCGGCGCGCGGCCCGCCGCCCGAGTCACGCAAGAGTCGTCACGGGGCTTGACCCCCAACCGTGCGCTGGTCTCGAATAGCAATGAATTCGCGCCCCTCCACTGCCTTAGCCCGGAGCTTCCGCCCACCATGCCCAAAGAATCCAAGCCCGTCGTGCTTGTCGCTGATGACGAACCGAGCACGGTCGCCATGTTGTCGAGTCATCTGCGTACGAAAGGGTACACGGTGCTCGAAGCGTCCGATGGCGATCAAGCCTGGGAGCTCGCGCACGAGCACCTCCCCAACCTCGTGCTGCTCGACGTGATGATGCCGGGTATGAGCGGTTGGGAAGTGTGTCGCAAGATTCGCGAAGCCGTATCGCTGGCACACACTGGCGTGATCATGCTCACGGGCATCGGCGAGAATTTGAATGAAATGACCTCGCCGTTGTATGGCGCCGACGCGTACTTGGACAAGCCCTTCGAGTTCTCCGATCTCGACCAGAAGATCTCCGAGACGATTGAACGTCGTAGCGCAGGCGCGCTCGGGCGAGCGGACAGCGAGGACATCGATGACGGCGACCACGACGGCGATGACGAGGACGACGACGCGGAGTTGGTGAAGGAAACGCTGCGCGCGGTCACTGCCCGCAAGCCCGTGCCCAGCCCCAAAGAAAAGGCCGAAAAAAAGCCCAAAGCTGCAGCTCCCGCGAAGCCCGAGCGCGCCCCAAAGAAGGCCCCGCCCGCCAAAGTCATGCAAGCCGACGATGGTCCGAAACCGGCGCTTGCCAAAGCTGTCGCTCGCCCCGCGCCCAAGGTAAGCAAGCCGCCGACCGCGAAGACGAAGCCCGCGCCGGAAGCCAAGAAAGCTCCGACGAAGAAGGTCGCGCCCGCGCCCGCACCAGCAGCGAAGCCGAGCAAAGCCAAGACTGCGCCCGCGAAGACAGCGAAGCCGACAAAGCCAACGAAGGCCGCGAAGCCGACGAAGCCCGTCGCCAAGCCGAAGAAGAAGCCTGCTGCTCCGACGCCGCCAGCGAGCAAAGTGAAGAAGCCTCTCGCCAAGACGAGCGCAAAGGCCAAAGTGACTGCCGCGAAGCCCGTCAAATCGGCGGCGAAGCCGAAGGCGAAGCTTGCTCCGGCCAAAGCCGCGAAGGTCACGCCGGCAGCAAAGAAGAGCGCCAAGAAGGCCGTCCCGTTGGCCAAGCCCAAGAAATCGGCAGCGCCAGCCAAACCAGCCAAAAAAGCGTCGAAAAAACGCTAGGGCTCACCGCGAGTCGCGGCCGGCACGCTGGCCCAGAAACGGCGCACGTCGGCTAGCTCCGCCGTGCGCCCGGCGGGCGGCAACGCGGCAAGCAAACGCGCACCGTAATTTTTTTGATGAATGCGCGGATCGAGCAGCGCGACGATCCCAGCGTCATCGCGCGTGCGGATCAGGCGTCCAAAACCCTGCTTCAATGTGATCGCGGCCGCTGGAACGTGAAGCCGCAGAAACGGATTCTCGCCCGCCTTCTCGAGCTCCAGTGAGCGCGCTTGCACGACGGGATCACTCGGCACCAAAAACGGAATCTTCTCGAGCACGACCAACCGCAATGCTCGCCCCGGCACATCGACGCCCTCCCAAAAGCTCATCGTTGCGACGAGCACGGCGTCGCCGGCCGCGCGGAACGCGCTGATCAGCGACGCCTTGGGCGCCGCGCCTTGAACGAACACGCGCCGGCCCGGCAAACGCCGCGCTAAGAGGGCGTACAACGCGTTCATCGAGCGCAGCGAAGTCGTCAACACGAAGCAGCCTCCGCGCGTGATGTCGATCAACTCCACGATGCGGCTGGCAGCGACGTCCGCAAACGTCGCGGTGCCCGGCGCGGGTAGATCCTTCGGCGTGTAGAGCAGGGCGTTCCGCGCAAAATCGAACGGCGACTCGAGCACGAGCTCCGTCACCGCGACGGCGTCACCAGTCAGCCCGATGCGCGAGCGGAAAAAAGAGAAGGGCCCCGCGTTCGGGTCACTCTTCGATGGTGCCGTAGATAGCGTTGCGCTCGTCAACACCACGGACGGCACGGTCTCGAAAATGCGCGCGCGAAATACGTAAGACAAATCGACGGGAGTCGAGCTGAGCGCCGCGCCGTGTCCGCCCATGTCGAACCAAGTGATACGCCCCGGCGCGCCGGAGACAATGGACGAGAGCTCATCGCGCACGAGCTGTGCTCGGCTCTCCACCGCTTTCAGCGCCTCGAGAGCCGCGAGCGAACCGCGCGAACGCACCGCGCCCGGCGCGAGCGACACTCGACCCGAGGCCACGTTTGCTGAGGCCGCCACGGCCTCGAGCGCGTTGTCCAATGCATGGTAGCGCTCGACGAGCGGTCCCACCCAAGCGTCGCGTTCCAGCGTGAAGCGCGCTTCTTCACTCCGGCCACGCCGACCGAGCTCGCTCCACAGCGCTTCGGCCGCGACTCGCGCGCTAGCCAATGTCGGACTCTTTGGGTTGAACAGCGGATCGCCCGCGCCGGCAACCGTCAGCGCGCGCTCTGCGTCGCCGAGCAGTCGTTCGAGGCGCGCGCGCGAGACGCGCATTCCGAAGAAATCCGTCGCAATATCTTCGAGCTGATGCGCTTCATCGAAGATCACCGCGTCGTAGTCGGGAATCACCCGTGCAGGGTGCGGGCCGCGCAGCGCGAGGTCGGCGAAAAACAAGTGGTGGTTGACGACCACGAGCTGCGCCGCCTCTGCCTCGCGCCGCATGCGGGTCACGAAGCATTCCGAGAAATACGCGCAACCGGCGCCGACGCGCGTCTCGCTCGAAGAATTCACCTCGCGCCGCAGCGGATCGTCTTCGCGAATGCCCGCGAGCTCAGCTAAGTCCCCCGATTCCGTTTCGCCAAGCCAGTCATCGAGCATGGCGAGCGAGCGCGCATGGCGTGGGCGCTGACTGTCCTCGCTGACTTTGAACTCGGCCAGCCGTCGTCGACACAGATAGTTGGAGATGCCCTTCATCAGCGCCGCGCGCACGGGCACGCCCAAGGCCCGCTCGATCAGCGGCAAGTCCTTCCAGAAGATCTGCTCCTCCAGGGCTCGCGTGGCAGTCGAGACGATCACCTTCTTCCCGCTGAGCAGGGCTGGCACGAGATAGGCGAGACTCTTGCCAGTGCCGGTGCCTGCCTCGCAGATCAGCACGCGATCACTCTGCAACGCACTTTCGACGGCGCGCGCCATCTCGAGTTGAGCAGGCCGTACCTCGTAAGCGGGCAGGCTACGGGCGAGGGGCCCGTCTGGACCCAGTAGCTCTGCGGCGGACGCCATCGAACGGCCGGCTACCCGTCCTTCGGTGGTATGGAACCGTCGTCACCGTCGAGGTACTTGAGCCCGACGATCTGCCCGTCCGATTCGTCTTGCAGCCAGACGACACTCGCGCGGCGCGGTTGGACTTGCTCTTCGTCACCCACCACGATTTGGTATTCGACCCCTTGGGTGAGCGCGTCCTCGACGATGGCACGCACGCCGCCGCGACTCACATTCAGCGTCCAACCGTGGGTCTCGAAGCCGTCCGCTCGAAGGAGCACGCGCTCGGACGCCTCACGACGCGCCCCGCCCGCGTGCCGACGAGGCGCCCGGAGCAGCCCATCGGGCTCAGAACTGGGTCGAGACTTTTCGCGCGTCACGGTCAAACCAAAGCGAGCAAGTTAGCAGAGTAGCATGACAACCACGCTTGCAGCGTGCGGCTCGTCGTTGTCGTTCTTGACGATGGCAGCGGGTTCCGCGTACGGTTCCTAGTGTTTTTCTGCTGGCGAGAGGGGTTGGTCCGAGAAAGCGTCACAAATATTTGTCGACCTCGAGGTCGCCTGAAGCCACT
>DATHOI010000527.1:0-5356 GCA_035485095.1 Polyangiaceae bacterium
GGCGTGCGATTGTCGATGTCGAGCACCGTCACGGTGAGCCCGCCCTGGCGCACATGGACTCGAAATTCCAAATGTAGAGTGCGTTGAGTCCCATCAGGCGCGAGCCACGCGCCGATCCCTGTCGGCCGCGCGCTCATGTCAGGCGCGGGTGCGGCGTGCGGCGTGCTGTAGTGACTGACGGGCGTGGGCAGTTGCGGAGCTTGCTGCTGGCGGCGTCGGCGATCTCGGCGCCTGCCGCCTTTGGGATCGCTGCCATTGCTCTGCTGCGGCGCCGGCGCGTGCTGTTGCGGTTGAGGTGGGGCCTCTCGCCGCGGGAGTTGTGAACGAGCCTTGTTCCGGACCGTAATCAGAAGGGCGGCGACATGCTTGCAGTGCTGGTTCGTTTTTTGGAACGCCGGGCAGGTGCAGCTCGAGGTGATGCCTTCGCCGCCGAGTCGAATCGAGACCTCGTATGGGTCGGGGTCGGAGCCCTTGACGCGACCCTGAGCGCTCGACTCGTTGACACTGACGTCCTCCACGACTTTGCGTTTCTCGTAGTCGAGTCCGCGCAGGAACGTACGTGCACCGAGCAGGCGCCGCAGCCCGCGGTCCGACAAGGTAGATAGAGCATCAGACAGCGACGACACAAAAGCCTCGCTTACGGTCAGGGGATGTTGAGTGCATTTCGTTCATGGCTCGATAAGTCACAGGAGAGCTCGCGTTTTGGAGCTCGACGCTCAAAGGAGGAATGGGGTTACGATCAGCGCGGCCGCGGCCGTAGCCTTGACCAAGAGCTGCAGGGCAGGGGCCGCGGCGTTGCCGAAGATGTCGGACAGCGCATCAGCCGTGATCGATGTGGAGAACGCGCTCGCGCCGTCACGAACGCGATTGGCGCGGCGAACGCTACCTAAAGTGGCGCGCGCTGCGTCCAGAAACAAGGCGGCAGCCAAGCCAGTGATGGATGCTACGACGACGAACCAGGTGAGGCCGCGCGTGACGAGCTCGGGGGCAAAGCCGTGATAGAGCAGGCGCAGGCCGACCCCCAGCACGACCGGCGCGGAAAGCCCGACGGCAATTGGGATCAGCGCGCGGCGTAGGGAAACCGTGGTGGTCAGCTCGACACAGCTCTTGTAGCTAGGCGTGTAATCGACGGGAATTTGCGCGATTCCGTGCTCTCGCGGGAAGCCGCGCAGCTGGCGCTCCACCTCCGCTGAAACCTCGCGCGCGCCGCGCACTGACGCGCGCGCAACGGTCCCGGCGTAGCCGAGCACCACTGCAGCGCCAAGCGCGCCACACCAAGCTAAGGCTGAAATATCGGTCGCGCCAGTGCCTGGTGCGGCATCGACGTGCGTTTGGCCTGCGATGGCCCAGGCGCTGAGGAGTGACGACAGCGCGCCCGAGACGATCGCATATTGGCGAGCCACGGCCGCGCCCAGAAAGCCCGCGTCATCGAGCCGTGCGGCGCGGCGGCGCGGCTCGCCGTCGGCGTTACTCATCGTGGCAACGCCGCGAGCTCCGTCGGCGATCGAGCCGAGAGTCGCCACCGAAAGCACGTATGGCGCTACGGACAAGGCAGCGACGGAGAACACCAGCAGGCACAGCTCGATGCCTTTTGGCATGCCGCTTTGCGCGCCGATGCGGACGCTGAGCAGCGCCGCGACGGCGAGAGTTGCGACGGGTAGGAGCACGGTTTCGAGGCCCGCGCCGAGCCCGGCTGCGATCAGCGCACCACTGCCGGTGCGTAGCCCGTCGTTTGCGTCGCGTAAGGTGGTGCTGCGCCGACCGAGGCGAAGCGCCAACGCGTGAGCGGCCAATAGCGCCGACACCAAGCCAAGCGCGCCCGCCGCGAACACAGGTAAAAAGTGCTCGCCCAACAGCCAAAACGTCGTGCCCGCCAACCCAACCAGTGCGATCACCGCGGTCGACAGGTAACCGCGCACGAGCGCAGAAGACAGGCTCGAGACTTCGTCGCTGCGCACCAGCAGCAGGCCAAACGCGGACGCGATCAGACCGAACGCGCGCACCACCAAAGGCAGCACGAGCAAAACGAGTGGATCACCGCCTGGCACCGCTGCCGACAGCGTGGCGCCGATGATCAATGCCGCCGCGTTGGCGATGCTCGCCGACGCAAAGCCATCGACGATGCGGGTTGCAGAGGCCCCGACGTGATCTCCAACGAGCTCGGCGACGACTGCCGGATTGCGCGCGTCATCGTGCTCGAGGCCTGCGTCGCGTTCGCCTGCTTGGTCCGAGCCCACGCCGCTCGCGGCGTGAAACGCGCCTCCGACCCGCTGCATCACCAATGCGGCAGCAGCCGCGCCGAGCGCGAAGCTCGGGAGCAACAGGACTGCCCGCGCAGCGAGTGGCAGGGATTGTTCGCTCGGTAGCGCGAAACCACCTTTGATGGCGTAGACCAGTCCAAATAACGAGCCGACGCCGAGCATGCTCAACGTCTCGCCGCACAGGCTCGCGGCGCCGGCGGCGCGCATCGCGACGCTCAGCGCTGCATCCACGCTAGCGCTCGAGGCCGCCACGGCCCGCGCGCTCCCGCGCACAGCCAGAACTGCGGCGACGTACCCGGAAAGGCTCGCGCCGAAGGCGCCGAGGCAGAGCCCGGCCGCGGTCCAAAATGCGGCTTCCAGGCGCGTTACCGTGCCTTGGGTCTCAGCCAGCGTGCTGCTCACGAGCGCGGCGACGACGACCAGAACCAGGGTGGCTACCGCGATCAGTCGGAACTCTTGCCAGAGAAAGGCGCGTGCGGCCCGCTCGAGCGCGCTAGCCAGGCGCCGAATCGCGGGCGGGCCGGCGTCGCGCACGGTCACCTGACGCCACAGTAGTAGCGCAAGCACTAGCCCAACTACGTCGATTCCGACGATCAGCCCGAGTTCTGTCACGTTCGGTTCCCGCGGCGCACGCGGGCGCCCTACGCTCCAGCATGCACGGGGCACGAACACGCGCTTCGATGCGGGCTACGCAGAAACGGGCCCGAGGCACTCGGCTAGGCTGCCCAAGAATCAGTCTTAGGACCCGCCGCGCGACTCTTGGCAGCACCCGTGCGCCAGAGGATTCGGTCTGTAGCATGGGGGAGGTCGCGCGTGCAAGGGCTCGAAGGGCGAATCCGGCCCATGGGTTTTGGCGCTCGCGGCATGCCTTGCAGCACCGCCGAGTACCCGCACTTTTTGGCGCGAAAACCGCCAAATGCAGGCAGAAATGGCACTCCAGCCGCGTGCTGGCCCGGAGGTGCCGAGCGCGGCCTTGCGGAACTGAGTCGAAGCCTACTGCGTCTTCTTACCCTGCATCACCATCAGGTGATACTTGCCGAATTCGCTCTGGCCGAGCGTAAACAGCACCTCGATGAACAGACGGTAGGGCGTCGTCTGATCGGCGATGATGATGGCCTCCGAGGAGGACGCATCCAGACCCTTCGCGGCGCGGATCGCCTTGTCGGTGCGGCGAGCCGATTGGAGCGCACTACCGAGCGGCACGATGTAAAGGTCATTGGGGCCGCCGCGCTTGTACAGCGCGCCCACGCCCGTTTGCGCGGTCGACTCGCGCCCCGGCAAGGTGAGCACCTTGGCGTCGCCCACGATGATCTGAGTCTTGGATACGGTGACGAGCACGCCCTCTTGGCCGGGCGGAGTCTTCACGATCGAGATCGGCAGCTTGAGATCGTCGCTCTGCGGCACGGCAGCGCTCGACTCACCCAACGTCTTCAACAAGAAGACGAGGATGATGGTCATGATGTCGAGCATCGCGGTGATGTTGAGGAAGTTGATCTCCGGCTCGACCGCGTTGCGCCGGATCGACTTCCTCAGAGCAGCCTTGTACGCAACGATTGACGCCTTCGGTGCAGGTGTCGGTCCGCCAGGCGGCGCAGCTTGAGTCATCGGGAACCCCCTGGCACCTTGAAATTGACGTTGTCGAACAACACGTCACCCTGCGGGGTTGCTCGCAGGGCGTCGATCACGTCGATGATGGTCTGATAGTCGGTGCCCGGATTGGCCGTAATATAGACCTGAGTTTCGTCCGCGTAGTCCGGCGACGAGCTCTTCAGGCGAGCCGCGCACAGCGTGAGCGCTTCGAGATCGTACTTGCCGTTCTTCATCGGGATCGCGTCGCCGGGGCCGGGCCCTTGGCAACCGGGCGCAATGTTGCCGCCCGATGCCTTTAGCGAGAACCCGTCGTTCACGATCAGCACCGTGAGGTTCAACGCTTCTGACGTCACTTCGCTGCGCACGCCCGAGCTCTTACTGGCCGGGGGCGTAGTGTCGATGGTCGCCGTGAACGTCACTGCCACCGTCGCGAGGACGAAGATCAGGATGTTCATGATGATGTCGAGGAACGGGACGATGTTGAGCTCGCCACCCTCCTCGTCTGGAGCCAGCTCCCTCGGCTGACTCAGCCGGCGGATCTTACTGCGCTGCGCCGTCGTTAACTCTGACATGAGGCGCGGAGCTCGTTAGTACTGGCCAGGGCGCTGCGCGATGGTGAGCATGTTGAACGTGCGCTCCACCGTGGAGTCGAGATCGTGCTGAATCGCTTTTGCGCGCGTGTGCAAAATGATGTGCGTGATCATGCAGAACACGGCGATGCCCAGACCGAGCGCCGTGTTGTACATCGCTTCCGCGATGCCGTTCGAGAGCATGCGCTGCTTGTCGGACTGGCTAAGGCCGGGTGCCGCGATCGACCCGAAGGTCAAGATCAGACCGGAGACGGTGCCGAGCAGACCGATCAGCGTGGAGATATTCGCCATCGACCAGAGGGCGCCGATGCGCTTATCCGCTTGAGGCTTAAGCTCTGAAAGCTTCTCGCTCAGGGCCGCGTCGATCTCGTCCGGGCCCTTGTTGGCGTGGGTGAGGCCCGACTTGACCAGCTGCAGAATCGGATAGTCGCTCGCCTCACAGAGCTTGATCGCGCGGTCGATGTTACCGGCGGCGACCAGCTTTTTGACCTGGGCGAAGAATTCTTTCGAGTTCACGCGGTACTTCGTGAGCTGGAACGCGAGGCGTTCGATCACGATCGTCAGCACGATCGCGGAAGCGAACAAGTTCAGAACCATGAAGGTCGGGTTCTGTTTGAACGCCTCTGCGAGTTGGCTGGATCCGCTGGAACCTTCGGCTGCAAGAAGCAGGAGCTGCATTCCCCTATTCCCTTCTCAATAACTATCGGTATGTTGTGAGCGTCCCAGCCGGGGTCGGCGGTAGGCCCAATCTCAGTCGAATCGCGACTATAGCCACCCCGCAAGACGCAGCGCAAGCGGGCTGAATCATCCGCGAATTCGAGCCCGTTGGCCGGTGCACGGCGTGGGTCTCGCCGCGCGGCCATCGCGACTCGGGCGAGCGCGCGTTGCTGGCTTGGCCTTGCGAGCTTTCGATGA
>DATHOI010000528.1:0-3225 GCA_035485095.1 Polyangiaceae bacterium
GCCAGAGTGCCAAAGAAGATGCCGATCGTAACGCCAAGCACTGCGAGTTGAGCGCCGAAAGGACCGTTTGCGGCCATGAGGGCAACCGGGATCGGCGCGACGAGGTACCACGGATTCAACTTCATTCTTGGGTCTCCGAAGGGATAGGCGCTGAGTGTTGCGAGTGCTCAGCGGAAAAGGGAATCTACGACCAAGGTGAGTGAAGGTAAGTCGATGTAGGTAAGTGTGCCACAGCCGCTACGCGAGGGGCAAACTGTTAGCGGCGCGGCGCGTTGCGTTCAAGCCTTTCCGACCTCGACCGGTTATTTATGTGGGTGCATGGACTCCCTAAAATACCGGCCGACTGTGTGGCCTACGGGATCCATGCCCGCGACTTGCAGAGTTTTGTTAGCGTGCAGAGTGTGCAAAGTCGTCGTCGCTCGGGGGCAGCTCTGTTTGTCCTCCTGGGCCTAGCGTGCGGCGTCACGCAGACCGGCTGCGGGGATCATGGCTTTTTGCCGACGACCGTCGACCCCGGCGCGGACTTCGAAATCGCTGATGTCGTGTTCGATGACAAGTACTTCTACTGCAAGGTCGAGCCCGTGCTGTTCGCCAATAGCTGCGGCAGTGGAGATCCGAGCAAGGGCGATCCGGCGGGTGGCTGTCACTTCAGCGCAACGGACTACCGCTTGACGGACTACCCGACGCCGCACGTTGGCGACAGCTGCAACGGCGGCATCGTGCCACAAGTTGCCACTATTCCGGACGCCGCTCAGAACAACTATCAAACGTCGCAAGCTCGGATGAAGCGCGACACGGATCTAGCGCCGCTCTTGCAGCGCCCGACGGCGAATCAGACGCATCCACGCAAGATCTTCGATATCACCTCCGCGGATGCCGACGCGATTCGCCAATGGGCGACCCAGTTTTCTAGTCAATGAGAGCGCCGCTCACAGCCCTGTTCGCGATCTCGTTCGCCCTCACGTTTTGGCCAGCGTTGGCAGCCGCAGCCGATCAAGAAGAAGACGCCTTCGCGCGGGTGATCGTGGCCGATACGGATTTGCGCGCCGGGCCGGGCGTCTCGCATCGCGTCATCTACCACGCGCATCGCGGTGAGACATTCTTGATCCAAACCCGCGAGACGTCCGGATTTTGGCTGCAAGTCGTAATGGCGGACGGCCGAACCGCATACGTTTTGGGCGACACGGTCGAAGCCGTTGCGGTCAGCGAGGACGCGCCCGACGCTCCCGCCAAGCCCGGCTTCTTTGCGCCCCCGGCGCTGCAAACGGCGCGCGGTGGTTTCGCGTTGATGGGCGGCGTGTACGACCGCGACGGTTACGTCGAGTTGAAGCCGGCCTATGTGCTCGCGCCCGCCATCGCATTCGAGCCATTCCTTGGTTTGGCCCTCAAGAGCGACAGTCGGCGCATCGTGTACGGTCTGGCCGGTACCTTGAATTTGGCGCCGGACTGGGCCGTCGCGCCGTTCGTCACGCTCGGCGCGGGCGGCATGCACGAGCAACCGAAGGACGAATCTGGCGTGCGCGTGGCGCGGGATTGGTTTCAGGCGCGAGCTGGCGGAGGGGTTTTGATTTCGCTTCGCTGGCGCGTCCTGTTCCGGCTGGAAGCCTCGAACATGGTGCTCTACACGGAGGACGCCTACCAAAACGTTCAGACCTATATCGGCGGTCTCGGAACCTATTTCTGAACCGGACCGAGTTGAGGGGCTCGAGTAACAAAGGACGCGCGACGATGACCGAGAAACAATTGGAACCGAGCAATGCCACGCGGCTCGTCTTGATCGCGTGGGGCGTGCTCGTCGCACTTGCGAGCGCAGGTTGCGCGACAGTGCGTCCGGAGCAGCGCGCGATCCTAGCCGATCCAACCATGCAATTCGACGTTCAGTCGGCTGATCAGGCCGCGCTCGATCACGCACTCGACAATCGTCAAGGTTCCACCGGGGGCGGCTCGGTAAAGGGAGGCGGCTGCGGCTGCAACTGAAGTGCTGGCTGCGATGCTCCTTCGAATAGCGCGGCTCAAAGGCTTGCGGCGCGTACTTGGCGCGCTGGCCTGTCTGGTCGTGACGCTCTATGCAGCGATGGCGAACGCTCAGGTAGCATCGCTCGATCTGGGCTCGGCGCTGTTCGTGGAACCTTCTGTGCGCAGCAAGTTGACGGTGCTCAATCCGAGCGCAACGCTGAATGTTTCGCCGTCGGATTGGCTGACGCTGACCGGGAACTACGAAGCGGACATCGTCACCGGCGCTAGCGAGTCACTGAAGGGTGGTCGACTCAGCGCGGTGGACATCGTCAGTTCTGCGACGCATTTCTCAGACGTTCGCCACGCCGTTACCGGTGGCTTCACGATCACTCGTGCCGCAACCCACCTGACGGGTAGCTACACGTACGGCACCGAGCACGACTACCGTTCGAACGGGTTCGCGGTGTCGGCCGGGACCGATTTTCTCCAGAAGAACACGCAGATCGAGCTCGGCTATGGTCGCGGTTTCGACAAAGTATGCACGACCGCCTATGCAGCGAGCGATGACCCCTCGACGCGTCTTGCGCTCGATAGCTCCAAAGGCTGCTTCACGAACGCGCCGAACCGCGCCGCCAGAGACATCAGCCTGAACAACTTTCAGGTCGGTTGGACGCAGACCTGGACGCCTGAATTTGCCACGCAAATGGTGCTCAGCGCGGAGCTGCAAAACGGCTTTCTGGGCAACCCCTATCGTTCGGTGGTGATCGCGCCAACGGGCGATCAGGCACTCGAGAATCACCCCGACGACCGCGCCCGTGGCGCACTCGGTCTACAGGGGAAGTACTATGTGCGCGGGCTTTCGACCGCGTTCTCGGCAAGTGCCCGGCTTTATCGGGACACCTGGGCGATCTTTGGGCAGACGTACGAGGTCGATGCCGAACGCTACATGCTCCCATGGCTACGCGTGCTGGTACGCGGGCGGTACTACACGCAGACGGGAGCGCTGTTTTGGAGTGATGACTACACTGGAGGCGAGCCCGCGACGGGGCCGCGTGGTCAGTACTGGAGCGGCGATCGTGAGTTGTCGCCGCTGTCGAGCTATCTAATCGGGGCGCGAGCGATGGCGACCCGGGAGGGCCACCCGGGCGCACGCGTGGCAGGCATGTTCTTGAGCTTGTCGGGCTCGGTGGGCTTCGACGCGCTAAAGACCGATCTCCACGATTTTACGCTGGGCGGGAAAGCGCCGGACGACACGCTTGCGCTGCTCTG
>DATHOI010000529.1:0-3061 GCA_035485095.1 Polyangiaceae bacterium
CAGTGTCACGCCCGAGAAATTCGCGCTCACTCCTTGGTACTACGAGGGCAAATTGTCCGAGTGGCGCAGCGAGGAAATGGGTATTTGCCGGCTCCCAACCACGGTCATGGCGCTGATGCCGGTCGACCCGCGCAATCAAGCGCTCGACCCCGTGCAGGTGATGGTTCGCAACTATCAGATTCAACGCGAATGCGTGGCCTTTGCCAGCCAAATGCCCGAAACCGGCGCCAACAAGCTGCAGGACTACGGCGCGTTGTTCCTGACGTCGGCCGCGCCGGGCAAGAGCGCGGCCCGCGCCAAGCTCGAGCTGCGCGAGCGCGCGCAGAAGCTGCAGAGCTTCGTGAAGGAGAAATTCGGCGTGCACACGGTGGTCGGCATCGGTCGCTCCATGCCGCCGGGTGAGCCGCTCTACCAATCCCACCAAGACGCCGTGCTCGCGTTGCATCTGTGCGTGCAGCTCGAGAAAGACATCCTCTTCTACGACGAGAAAACCACGTCGAAAGAGGAGATGCGTTACTCGCAGCTCAACCGTACCGCCGCCGATTTAGCGGACGCCTTCGACCGCGTGGCAATGGACGAGATCAAGGTGGCGAGTGACCACTACGTGCGCATGGTGCTCGTTTGGTCGAACGAACGCATCGAGGTGTTGCGCAGCCAGTTCTTGGCCATGCTCTTTCAGCTGATCAAGAACATCCAGAAGCGGCACTTGCTGCGCACTGAAGTAGCCGAGCACCTGGCCGACGATTTGAGCCAAAAGCTCGAAGAAGCGCCGAGCGTCTATCAAGTCATCGAGACGTTCAAAGAGGCGCTGCAGCGCCTGAGCGTGTTCGCGTCGCGGGCCCTCGAGGGCCCGAAGAGCATGCGGCTCGATACCACGCTGCAGTACATGAAAGACAACTTCGCCGAGCCGTTGCGCCTTTCCGGTGTGGCGCGCAAAGCGGGTTTTTCGGTGCCTGCCTTCAGCCGCATCTTCAAGCAAGCGACGGGTACGTCGTTTCTGTCGTATCTGCGCGCGGTGCGCGTCGAGCATGCCAAAATGTTGCTCCGCACCACCACGCTCTCCGCTGAACAAATCGCGCAGGCCTGCGGCTTCCAATCGCAGCACCATCTGATTCGCTCGTTCAAGAAGGTCACGCAGAAGACGCCCGGCTCGTACCGCAAAGACGTCGCGAACAAAGCGCGCGGCACTACCTAAGAGCCGGTCCTAGCACTTAATTTTCGAGCGGCACGTCGAGCCCGATGCGGCGCATCAAGCGCAAGGCGTTGCCGGCGTGAACAGGACCCGGGTGCGCCTTGTAGTCGAAGCTCATTTCGCTTCCCACCACGGTCTCGCGGAAGTGAATCAGCGTAACGCGGGCCATCAGGTCGGGCGACAGCTCGCACAAGCCCATGTCGTGCGTCGAGACCGCGCCGAGCGCGCCGCGCTTGAGTAACTCGGCGATCACCCAGCGTGCCCCGATTTGGCGCTCCAGGGAGTTGGTGCCGTGCAGAATTTCGTCCAGCAAGAAGAAGACGGGTTTGTCGCCCGCGGTCTTGTCGACGACGGCCTTGAGCTTGTTTATCTCAGCGTAAAAGTGGCTGACTCCGCTGGCCAGCGAGTCACTCATGCGAATGCTCGTGGCCAGGGTGAGCTCGGAAAGCACGAGTTTTTTGGCGCAAACCGGGCCGCCGGCGAAGGCCAAGACGTTGGCCAAGCCCATCGAGCGGAGCAAGGTGCTTTTGCCGGACATGTTGGAGCCGGTCACGAGCAGCGCCGTACCGGCCTCGGCGAGCTCGACCGTATTCGTGACGCGCATGTCGCGATGGATGAGCACGTGTCCGAGCTCTTCTGCACGAAAGCAAGTGGCCGAGCTGAGCTCGGGAAAACAGAAGTCGGGCTCATCATGGGCGAGCCCAGCGAGCGAAGAGAGCGCCTCCGCCTCGCCGACGACGTCGAGCCACTCACGCACGTAACGGCCCGCGGACTCTTGCCAGGCCTCGAGAGCGAGCACGCAATGCACGTCCCAAAGCAGGAATAGGTTCACGACCGGGTAGATCATGCCGTTGTGCTTGAGCTCGAAGAAGCCGACGACGCGCTCGAAGCGCCGCATTTCCTCGGACGGCTTCTTGCCGCTCTGGGTCAAGCGCGCCTGCGCGGCGCGGATCAGGGGCGCGTCTACGTTGAGCGACTCGAGCTCCGCGAGCAGCGTGCCGTAGCGCAAGAACGCGCCTTGAGTCTCGGAAACCGCGTGAAAAACCCGCGAAGTCAGCGCATTGCAGAGCGACAGCGCAAACAGCGACAGCGCCGCTGGGACCGTAAAGAAAAGCCAAGAACGACCAAACGTCGACCACGCCACCATGCCGCCGATGGTGAAGAAGGGCAGGATGCGCGCAGCCCACACGACGTGGAGCCAGTGCTTGAGCTCCGGTTTCTCTTCAGCCCAGCGCAACAGCGGTTCGGGGTTCGGGGGATCCTTGCGCTTCGGACCCGGATCGACCACGCCTAGCGACAGCGCTTCGATGCGTTGCCGCACCTCGAGCAGTGGTGCGAGCGCGCGCACCGCGGTTTGGCGCTCGCGGATGGCCGCAGTGTTGCTCGGCTCGCGGAAGAACGCTGCGAGCTTCTCTTGTCCAACGCGCGTGTGCGCGACCGACACGCGTTGGAACAGCGAGCCTTGCCCGAAGACGTCCAAGTCGTCGCTGTACGGGTGTCGTGGGTCGGCAAAATTCGCCCCATTTTCAGCGAGCTCAGCGAAGCGCCCAGTGACACGCGCGAGCGCGTCGCGGTTCACCCGCGCGAAACGCCGCGCCAGGTCCTCGTCCGTGAGGACTCGGCTGTGCCACACCACGAGCGCCAAAAATGCGGCCAACGCAACCACGCTGAGAGGCCCGGAAATGGCGCTATCTTTGCCAAAAACGCTGAGCAGCAGGCTGACGACGAATACCGCGAAGGCCAGGCCTCGCAGGTTCGAAACCGTGCGCGAGCGCGCAGCGTGGCGCTCGGCCTCGGCGCTGAAGCGCTGCTCGCGCGCCTGGTAGTCCGCTTCTTGATTCGATGCTGCTCGTGCCACTAGCCCTCGGA
>DATHOI010000530.1:0-7926 GCA_035485095.1 Polyangiaceae bacterium
GTGGTTCGCCGATGCTGTCAAGGCCGCTGTGGATCGCTTCGGCTACGGTTTTCCGGTCGTGCAGTCGCTCCTAGACGTTACCCCATTTCATTGAGAAGCGTGAAGGCCCAAGCTTTCGGTGAAGGCTATGCAGCTATGCCAACAGCAACTCTGTTGATTGTCACGCCACTAGCCGCCTCTCAAACCCCAACGATATCGCGGTATACAGCCCGCATTGCGCCCCCGCGCAACCACAGCCCGCGGAATCGAGAAGCCCTCGGTTCCGCGGTTTGCTTTTGTGCTGTGATTTCGCGGTATACAGCGCGCGTTGCGCCTAGCGCTTCTTCGCTTTGATCAGCCGTTCGAAGGCATCCACGGCTGCCAAGTCTTGCGGCCGAGCTGATGCCCGCTTGTTTCGCAAGAGCACGTCGAGTCCGATGACGGCGGCGCACCTTCACCCTTCGCTCGAAATCTCAGCTTGCGTGCTCGCGTGCGTAGGCGCCCGGGGTCGTGCCGACGAGACGCCGGAAGTGCCGGTTCAACTGGCTCTGATCGTAGAGCCCGACTCGCTGCGCGACTGCGCTCGGCTTCACGCCTGCCGCCAGGAGCTCCTTCGCGCGCATGATGCGCAGCCGCGTGAGGTAGGCATGAGGTGGTAGGCCGACTTCCGCTCGGAAGGCGCGGCACAGGTGGAACTTGTCGGTGCCGGCGTGGTCGGCAAGCGCGTCGAGCGTCACCTCGGCATCGAGGCGGTCGCGCAGGAGCTCGATCGCGCGGCGCACTGCACGCGTCTGCTCGCACCTCGCGCCCTGGATGGCTGCGAACGCCAAGGTCGCCTCGGCGACCGCGACCTCCAAGGTCAGCCGACCCGCACCGGCCTTCACTGCGTCGTGCAAGCGCTGGAACGCCGCGCCGCGCGGATCCCCCGCCTCGAGATGCGGATGGACGCGGACGTTGTCGTTGACGCCGTCCACCGCGCGCGGCGAAAACACGACGATCTGATACGTCGCGGGGCCATCTCGCGCGAGGTCACGCACGACGTCGCCGGGCGCCTGGATTCGGAGTGAGCCAGGCGCGCTCGACCACACCTTGCCGCGGGTCAAGAAGGAGGAACGCCCCGCCTCGACGCGGGTGATCGTGTACGACTCCTTCATTCCTACGTAGAGCTCGTCGCTCGACCAGCGCAGCGCGCGGAGGCCGGGAACGGACACGGGGAGGACACGCTTGCGAGCCGCCACATCACCATCTTACGCGCGCGCGGGCAGGGCGCTTGGACATTCTTGGCAATACTCGCCGAATTTCCCGCCAAGAATCGCCAAGGCGCGGCCTGCCTCGCTGGCTATATCTGAACCATGCACGAAAACAAGGTCGCGCTCGTCACCGGCGCCAACAAGGGTATCGGTCACGCCATCGCAAGCGCTCTCGCCGCGCGTGGTCTCACGGTGTTGGTCGGCGCACGAGACGCCGCGCGAGGCGAAGCCGCTGCCCAACGCATCGCCGGCGATGCTCGCGCCTGCCCGCTGGACGTCACCCGCGCCGACTCGATCGCTGCCGCCGTCAGCCGCATCGAGCGCGAGTTCGGGCGCCTCGACGTGCTCGTCAACAACGCCGGCATCGCAACGTTCGGCACAGCGAGCACGACACGCCTCGACGACGTCCGCGCCGTGTTCGAAACCAACGTCTTCGGCGTGATCGCCGTCACTCAGGCCATGTTGCCGCTCCTGCGCGCGGCGCCTGCGGGCCGCATCGTCAACGTCTCTACCCGCCTCGGCTCGCTCACCGCCATCACAGACCCCGCCTTCCCGATGCGCGGCATCGGCGGCGTCGCCTACGGCCCCTCGAAGAGCGCGCTCAACGCCATCACCGTGGCATTTGCACAGGAGCTCGCTGACACGAACATCAAGGTCAACGCAGCGTGCCCCGGACACACCGCGACCGACCTGAACGGCCACAGCGGAGAGCGCACGGTGGACGAAGCAGCGAAACAGCCAGTGCGGCTCGCGTTGCTCGGCGACGACGGACCCACCGGCACCTTCTCGAACGACGCCGGCACCATTCCGTGGTGAAAGTTTGAGGCGGGACGCCGACGACATTCGAAGACTCCTTCGTGGCGGCGGTTTGGCGGAGGCAACCCGACGACGCTCATGTGCGGCCGCCCAGCGCCTTGTCGGCCGGACATCTACGCTTCCGAGACGCCTCACTTCTTTCCTTTGACGGAAGCCGACCGCGAGCGACTGCGTCGCTTGTATCCGCCGACCTGGGCCCCCTGACCGCGCAAACGCGCTCGCCGTTTCAGTCTCAAGCGACCTTCATACCCGGCGGGATCGGACTAGGCGCCGGAAGGTCCTCAGCAGCCGATGCACCGGCGAAGGCGATGACCGCGCGAACGTCGATCTGGCTTGCAGGCGAACCGTACGGACCGTACACTTCGGTCATGCCCAAAGAAGAGCTACGGCGCCGAGGAAGCACGTACCCTACTTCCCGAGCTCATCGAGCGGGCGCATCGCGGGGAGCACAGCGCCGTTTCGCTCGATCTTCGAGGCGGTGGACAATGGTCGAATCCGGGCACTCGTGACGCCTATTACGGTGGCGGAGGTGGTCACGGGCCCTCTAAAAGCGAACAGAGACGCTTTGGCCGAGCGATATCGGCGGACAATCACCCAAAATCCGGGTTGGGAGATTCGCGACATCGACGCTGATATCGCGATGCTCGCTGCCCGCCTGCGGCTGCGTCACGCACTGAAGCTTCCGGACGCGTTCCAGCTCGCCGTCGCACTCGAGGAGGCCTGCTCCGCTCTCGTCACCCACGATCGCGACTTCGGTACGGGGAGCGACATACTTGTGCTCGGCACCGCTCGGCGCTCCCGCTAACGGAGAACACTTGCAGGCATTTGTTTCCCCCCTCGACGGCGTGTTCCAAGGGACTGGTCTAAGCCGCGAGGCGCCGCTCAAACTCCAATGACATTGCGGTATACAGCCCGCGTTGCGCCCCCGCGCAACCACTGAAACGCGGAATCGATAATCCTCGATTCCGCGTTTCTCTTTTGTGCTGTGATTCCGCGGTATACAGCCCGCGTCGCGCCCTAGCGCCTCAAGTACCCGACGTCGTGCAGGACGACCGCGAGCTTTGCTTCGAGATCTTGTTCGCGGGCGTAGCCTCGATCAGTAATTCGAGCCAGGTGTTCGCGGACGCGGGAGATGTCGAGGCTGGGCGTGAACTGCAGCAAGTGCTGAGCATCGATCCGATCCTGCAGTCGGGTGTCGGTCATGCTCAAGACCTTCATCGCCAACAACTCCTCGGCGTTCGCAACGGGCACGGAGCCGGCTCCTTCGAAGTCGATCGGTGTGGCGCGATCGACAATTTCGGCCTCGATGCCTGAGCTGGCAAACAGCAGGTCCACCTTGACACGAGACGGAGACATGAGGCGAACAGTCGAAAGGCGGTGACGCGTCTCATGCTCGACGCTGGCGACCGCCGAGTACCCAGCCAAACGAAGCTCGTACGTCAGCGATTCCGCCTCCGAGTCATCGGCGACAGCCACGGCGATATCGACGTCGCGTGTAAACCGCACCTCTGCGCGAACGGACACCGCGAGACCGCCGACCAATGCGAACCGGCGGCCCAGCCGCACCAATTCGCGGCAGATTGCGGCTAGTGCAAGCTCCGGTGCCGGCTCAGTCATCCCCGCCTAGCCATTTAGCCAGACGGTGGTCGACTTCCGTCTCGTCCGCTTCGGGGAACTGCCGACGCAGCGTGGAACGCTTTAGGCGAATTCCGGCGCGCATGACGTCGAGTGCTTGCTGCAGCTTCTCGGCTGGCTCGAGCTGGCGAGCGTGCTCTCGGTCATGGGCAAGAAGCGCGTCCATTTGCTGAGTCTACTCCACCCAGGACACCCGGTCATCCTGCTCCGGAAGCTCTAAAACCCCGGTCGTTCTTCGCACGCAGAAGCCGAACTCATGCCAGGCCTCGATTTGAGCTGCGCGTGTTGTTGAACCGAACCCATTTCCGAACGCGGAATGGACGTGCTACTCGATAGACCGTGCGACGGCGCGGCTCCAAGCTCGCTGGGGACGCTGTCTCCCGGCTCTTCGGGGATACCCCGAGGCAGATTGATTGCGCTGGCATCACACCGCGAGACCTCCGCTCCGATTCCGGAGATCCGGTCACGCACGACACGACTCGTTGGGACGCGCCGTCGCACGCCTCTGCGTCATGAGCTCGCCTGATACCCTCGCCAGGGCGCTGGCGCTCGCGTTCCTGGCCGGTCCGTGGACCCGCGCGCGCTTGGTCGAGCGCGGGGAGCAGGTGTTGGGTGAGCGCCCGCGCTGGCTGACTGGCTTGGCGCGCGAAATACTCGGGCAGTTCGGCGAAGCCCCGAACGACGCGGACAGAACCCTGCGCGAAGCAATCGAGCGCGCGCGCAGCTTCAAGCGCGGGATGGCGCCTGGAAAAGCACGATCGCGTATACATACGCTACTGGTGTCGGAGCCGAGCATGGGCATTCGTCGTTGGCCCGTGCCAGAGTTGTGCACGACCCCGGACGTCGCTTCCTGGCTTGAGATCGCCCCGAGCGAACTCGATTGGTTCGCGGACGTGCGCGGACTCAACGGCGAGGTGGCGATCCCCGCGCTGCTCCACTACGCCTTCAAATGGCGTCCCAAGCGACGCGGGGGCCATCGCCTGCTGGAGGCGCCGAAGACGCGGCTCAAGGCCCTACAGCGTCGAATATTGCAGGATATTCTACGGCAAGTGCCCATACACGACGCGGCGCACGGTTTCGTGTCAGGACGGTCGGCGCTGACGTGCGCGCGCGTGCACGAAGGCCGCAACGTGGTCCTGCGCATGGACCTCGAAGACTACTTCCCTTCGATTGGAGCCGCGCGCGTCTACCGGCTGTTCCGGAGCGTTGGATATCCCGAAGCGGTCGCACAAGTATTGACAGGCCTCTGCACGCTCAAAGTCTCAGCTCGCGTACTCGGCACGATGCCCTGCCTCAGCTTCGTCGAACAGTACGATCCACGCGCACTCGCCACACGCGCGCGCATTCGCCATCGCCTCCGCCATCGGCACCTCGCGCAGGGCGCGCCGACATCAGCCAAACGTCCCTCGCCGCACGCGCGAGCTCCTAGAAGCAATCTTGACCAACGCCGCGAGGCATGGCCTTGCGAGCCAAAATCGCGGCGCCAACCCCCACTTTCTCGAATCACTGCGCGGTCAAGTTGCGTGGGTCGCGCAGACGAACCCCGATCACGCGCAAAAGTTGCGCAACCTGCTCAGGGCATGCGAGGGACAGTAAGTCGAGCGCTTGCCGTATCGGGATCGACAAGCCACGTCGAAGGCCGCGCTCAACCTAGCCGCGCGAAAGCATCGCCTCATGCCACTAGCCGCCGCTCAAACCCCAATGATATCGCGGTATACAGCCCGCGTTGCGCCCCCGCGCAACTAAGAATGAAAACGCGGAGTTAGCGAAAGCTGACTCCGCGTTTTGCGTTTGTTCACGGCACCTCAGTCGCTCCCGTACAGGCCTGTGCGAAGAGCGCTGCGGTCGCACTTTCGGGAGTCACCGTCGTCTTGTAGAGCGGACTGCACGGCGTCTTGGCGAACTTGACAGAGCATGTGAGCAATGACGGCTCGTGCTCGAGATAAAGCTCAAGGCCCTTTGCAAAGTCGACGAGGATGCCGGTCACTTGGCGGCTGGCAGTTCGCCCGAGCACGAGCGTTCCCATCTCAACAAGCTCGCGGTCGATGCTTGCCGCGTCGAGCCTCAGCGCACGCAGCACGTCGCCGACGCCGCGGTGCAAATGCGTGACGACCGAGCTGACTGGCGCAGCGGGCAGGACTACCGGCAGGAAGGTTCGCTCGCTGACCGCCAGCACGAGCTGCACCCTGCCGATGTGAAGTAGGTTCGCGTACCAATCGCCAAGCAGCGTGGTTGGCTCACCGACGGCAAGCTCGGTCCGGTCGACTTTGAGTCGGGCGAGGAGCCGTTGCGTACAGCGCAGGGTGAACACGCTATTTTTTGCTAGTACGGATGCGCGCGGTGGACAGCAATCGGTCCTCGGTCTCGCGCGCGCTCTGCTAGGCTCGGTGCCGTATGGGCAAGCAGATCTTGATCCTTGCGGGACCAAACGGAGCCGGCAAGACGACGTTTGCTCGTGAGTTTCTCGTAACGGAAGCCAACTGCCCGACGTTCTTGAACGCCGACATCATCGCAGCCGAGCTGTCGCCTCAGCACCCTGAGCAAGTATCGATGCGCGCCGCTCGGTTCATGCTTCAGCGGATTCGAGGGGAGGTCACGGAAGGCGAAATTTTCGCGTTCGAGACGACCCTCGCGAATAGGAGCTACGCGCATTCGATTCGCGAATGGCAGGCTGCCGGCTACCACATGGCGCTGTGGTTCTTGGCGCTGCCCAGCGCCGAGGCGGCGATTGCGCGCGTTGCTCAGCGCGTGCTCCAGTGTGGGCACAATATCCCCGAGGAGGTCGTTCGCCGCCGCTTTGTAGCCGGAAGAGCCAATTTCGACAACATCTACAGGGGGCTGGTCGACGCCTGGGTGCTGTACGACAATTCCGAGACCGTCCCGGTGCTGCTAGACTGGGGCGAGAAGCGATGAACCCTAAGCCCATCGAGCAAGCGAAGAGCCCACTCTTGGCGCGCACGCTGCCGGCGTTGCTCCGCGCGCGAAAGCGAGCCGAAGAATTGGCGGCCGCGACCAACACGTCCCTCGTCGAGGTGGTTGACGGCAAGGTCGTTCACGTGCGCCCACCATCGCCGGTCGCTTCGGGCGCCGCAAAGTAGAGTCGCGACCGCGCGGCGCCCTACGCCACCCGCACCTCAATCGGCACCGTAAAACCAGTTGTCCACGTGTAGTTGCGCCCCCGCGCAACCAAGAATGAAAACGCGGAGTTAGCGAAAGCTGGCTCCGCGTTTTGCTGGCTTTGGCGGCGGCTCGATCGCCGCGCACGGAGCGCGCAGAGTCGGCATGTCGCCTCCGCCGTCTACGGCACCTGACAGAGTGCGCTTCAGTTTGGCCGAGAGTCAGCGAGCTCGGCATTCCGGACCAACGCGCAAAGAATCCTCCGGCCCTCCCGCGCAAGTGTGTGTCCGTACGATGGTCCCGGCGTTGCGTGCTAAGCTCCGCGGGGCGGAAAGTCCCGGGGCGACCATGAAAGTTGTTATAGGGATTGCGGTTCTTGCTGCGGGCACCTTTGTGATGTGTAGCTCGTCAGAGGACCTCCCATCTGCTGGTTCCGGCGGAGTGGGTGGTGGTTCCGCCGGCGCGGCGAATGGGCATGCGGGTACGGGCTCCGCCGAACCAGATGCCGGCGTATCGGGATCAGTCTCATCAGGTGGTAGCTATTCCTCAGGCGGCGCTTCGAGTGAGGCCGGCGCGCCGAACGACAACACCGGTGGAGTCGCAGCAACGGCGGGAGCGCCCGACGAGCTCGCGGGAGCGGCGGGCCAAGCGGGCCAAGAAGGTCCGTGTCTCACCCATTCTTTTCAATGGCTGAACATCCCGCCAGACTGGCACCGCGGCTCCAGCTCATTTTCTTGGCGCAGCAATTTGCTCGTCAGCGGCAATGGCTGCGTCGTCGTTGGAACGCTGGACTCGACCCTAGAAAACCCAAGAACGACGACCATCTTCCGTTGGACCGAGTCATCAGGGCTCGAAGTTCTGCCGTCGAGCAATGGCGCCATTCCCGCAGCCGTTAGCGCGGACGGCTCGACAATTCTGTCCTACACGCCGGCCAGCGAGATCGCGTCTCTTTGGACGCGAGGTCGCGGCTGGCAACCTTCACCACTTCCCGCTGCGATCGCCATGAGCGCCGACGGTTCCGCAATGTTGGCGAATACCATCAGTGGACAGCCAAACGTCTCCGGATACTTCTGGAAGAATGGAACGACCGAAGCAGTTCTGCCGCTTCCCGTTCCCGGTGGCTCAACGG
>DATHOI010000531.1:0-6215 GCA_035485095.1 Polyangiaceae bacterium
CTTCGAATATCTGCGGACGCACCCAGAGATCCGCGACGTAATCGTGAGCGGCGGCGACCCGCTGGCCATGAGCACGAACCGCATCGTGCGTGTGCTCACCGCGCTCCGCTATATCCCGAGTGTCGAGACGATTCGTATCGCAACGCGTATGCCCGTCGCGCTGCCACAGCGCATCACTCGCGAGCTCGTGCAGGCGCTCCAGCCGTTTCATCCGATCTGGGTCATGACGCACTTCAATCACCCGAAGGAGCTGACCGCGCTCGCGCGCGAGGGACTGCGGCGGCTCGTCGACGGCGGCTTTCCCGTGATGAATCACAGCGTGCTCCTGCGCGGCGTGAATGACGACAGTGCCGTGCTGACAGAGCTATTCCGCGGCCTCGTGCGCGAACGTGTGAAGCCGTACTACTTGCTGCAGACCGATCCGGTGCGCGGCACTGGGCATCTACGCACGCCGCTCGACACGGGGTTGCGTATCATGGAGGAGTTGCAAGGCCGTCTGAGTGGCATCGCGCTGCCGAAGTTCATCGTGGATACGCCGGGCGGTCTCGGTAAGGTGCCAGTGCATCCGAATTACATCGTGTCGCGGGGCAACGGCGTGACGCGCTTCCGGACTCACCGCGGTGTAGAGGTCGACTACATCGATCCGCCGGAGTAGCTGGCTTCCGCAGTTGGTTTGCTGGTCACGCGTCGCCCCGCGTCGCGTCATAGCCTTCGGCGTCGGATTGCGCAGACCGAGCAGTGTCGCCGAAGGCTGCGGCGAGCCGGCTCGCCACGCGTGACCATCCAAAAAGGTCCGACGGAGAGAAGCGCGCGCTACAGCGGGATATTGCCGTGCTTTTTAGGCGGATTTCGATCGCGCTTCGTAGCAAACAACGACAAATAATTGGCAAGCCGCGCGCGCAGGGTGCGCGGCTCGATCACCTCGTCGATGAACCCGAGCTCGGCTGCGTGGTACGGGTTGGCGAAGCGCGCGCGGTACTCGTCGACGAACGCGGCGCGCGCGGCCGCTTTGTCCGGCGCCGCCTCGATGGCCTTTTGATAAACGATGTTCACGGCGCCGTCCGGCCCCATGACGGCGACTTCCGCGCTGGGGAACGCGAGGTTTACGTCCGCACGGATGTGTTTGCTGTTCATCACGTCGTAAGCTCCGCCATAAGCCTTGCGGGTGATGACCGTGAGCTTCGGAACCGTGGCCTCGCAGAAGGCGAACAGCAGTTTTGCGCCGTGACTGATGATCCCGCGATGCTCCTGCTCGACTCCCGGCAGAAACCCGGGCACGTCCACGAAGGTCACGAGCGGGATGTTGAAGCAGTCGCAAAAGCGCACGAAACGCGCGGCTTTCACGCTCGCGTCGATGTCGAGCACTCCGGCGAGCACTGCTGGCTGATTGGCCACGATGCCAATCGGGCGCCCACCAATGCGTGCGAAACAGGTCAGGATGTTCTTGGCGAACGCTTCGTGCGCCTCGAGGAGGTATCGATCGTCGACGACAGCCCGGAGCACGTCCAGCATGTCGTAAGGCTTGTTGCTTTCACTCGGCACGATGCCGTCGAGCTCCGGCGCATCGCGGTCCGTCGGATCGGTGTGTGCGCGCCGCGGCGGGTCTTCCGTGTTGTTCGACGGCAAGAACCCGACGAGCTCCCGGATGCGCGACAGGCAGAGCGCGTCGTTCGCGGCCGTGAAGTGACAGACGCCACTCGTGGCGGCGTGAGTGCTGGCGCCGCCGAGCTCTTCTTTGCTCACTTCCTCATGGGTCACCGTGCGGATCACGTCCGGACCGGTGATGAACATGTAGCTGGTCTTCTCGACCATGAAAACGAAATCGGTGATCGCCGGCGAGTACACGGCGCCCCCTGCGCACGGTCCCAAAATGGCGCTAATTTGCGGCACGACGCCGCTGGCGAGCGTGTTGCGCAAGAAGATGTCGGCATAGCCGCCGAGTGACTCGACGCCTTCTTGAATTCGTGCGCCGCCCGAATCATTGAGGCCGATGATGGGCGCGCCGACGCGCAACGCATGATCCATTATTTTGGTAATCTTCTGCGCGTGCGCTGCGCCGAGCGAGCCGCCGAAGACGGTGAAGTCTTGCGCAAACACGAACACTGGCCGCGCGTCTATCGTACCCTGGCCGGTTACGACGCCGTCGCCGAGTACGCGGTGCTCCTGCATGCCAAAGTCCGTCGCGCGGTGCGTGACGAAGCGGCCAATTTCGACGAAGCTTCCCGGATCTAGCAGGAGCTCGATGCGCTCGCGCGCGGTGAGCTTGCCGAGCGCGTGCTGCTTGTCGATGCGCGCTTGCCCGCCGCCGAGCTTGGCTTGCTGGTCGAGCTCAGCGAGGCGTTGCGACTTGTCGGATGAGGTCAATGGAAATCCACTTTGCTAGAGGGCGAGCTTGAGCACGACCAAGAAGACGATCAGCGCGAGGCCAGTACATGCTAGCCGCACGCCCTGGGCCGCGCGCGCGCGATCGTAGCTGCTCAGTGCATGGCGCTGTAGCTCGCAGCGTAGGGTGAGCGCGTCCGCGTGCTTCGTCGCCTGGCGGACGAGCTCGAGCGAGCCTTCTGTCCCCAAAACCGAGGTTTGCTCGGCCAGCGCCGCGCGACCCAAATCTGCAAGCGCGGCGCGGTGCCGCTCCTCGCTTTCGTTGAAGCCGCGACCACGCACGTCGAGCTCCTTTCGATAGTGCTCGGCCAACGCCTGCTTCTTGCGCAGCGCATGGCGTTCGCGCTGGCGCGCTGCGTCGAGTCGAGCGGTCGCTTGAGTGAGGCACGCTTCGGCCTGTTCGAGCTCGATTTTCGTGTGGTTCAGTTCTGACTGGGCGGCTTCCGCACGCTGCTTCAGAGCGGCGAGCTGCGTCGCTTCGGGCTCGGGGATAGTTCCACCTTGCGGTCCGAGCTTTTGCTCGGCGACCTGCGTGACCGCCCGGCTCTCGATCAGCACTCGCTTGAGCTTGGCCTCGGCTCGCCGCGCCGCGGCCTCGCGATCGTCTCGCACGCGCTGCAGCGCGCGTTCGTGTTCTTGCTCAATCAGCCGCTCGCTGGCGATCGCGGTGAGCTCTGCATCGAGCGACGCCGTCTGGTTCGCGAGCTCCGCGTTGACCGACGAGAGCGCTTGATTGCGCGCTGAGGCGACTTGCTCGAGCCTGACCAGTGGTCTCACCAATCGCGAAAATTGCGGGAGTTTGTCAACCTCCGAGCGCACGGCTCGACCTAACTCGACCAGTGCATGGCACTGCTCAGCGTCAGCGCGCGCGCGCTCGATTTCGAGCACGCCGAGGACACGTCTGAGCTCGCGTTGTCGGGTGAACACGCGGAATGCGTAGGCTGGGGTCAGATACACGCTCTTCGGTGGCTCAGCGTAAGCAGCGATGGTCGCGACCTGCACCGGATCGATCGCGAGCGGGTCGCGCGCCGGAGGCGCATCGTGCTCGAGGTCGACCGCGGCGAGCGCCTCGAAGCCCTTACGCGCAGCAACTTGGACCGCCTCGTGCGCCCTGGCGTCGTCGAGCTCGATGCTGGGGCTGCCCGCGAATACGTCCTCGTCGAATGAGTTGTGCGCTCCGGCGCTGCGTCCCGGCGCTTGGGGCTTGGCCGGCAGTTTCGCCGCTGAGCGCGGCGGGGGCTCGAGCTCGAGGTCGGGCACCTCGAAGGGCGGCAGCGCTGGTTTCGGAGACTGAGAGTCACCCATCATCGACCGCTTCAGGAGATCCGGAGGAATGTGCCAAGAATGTACTCCGGATCCGTGGAACGTCGCAGGCCAAGCTCCAGCGCTTGCGGCGGTGCTCGGCGCTTGGCAGGTGCCCCGGGCTGCGCTATGCCCTCCTTCGTCACTGAGATCTGTGGGTCCGCCGACAGCGCAGCTTGAACCCCGCCAGGCCCGGAAGGGAGCAACGGTAGAGAAAAGCGGGTGTGGCGGGCCCTCCAACCTTCCGTCTTCCAGCACGGTCCGAGCGGAAGGTCGTGACAGGGTGATGGGCGTCGAGCCGTGCCTGGACGTGACTAGACGCCGAACATCTCGATGCTCGCGCCATTGTGCGCGAGCGGTGCGTCGAGCGCGTAGTGAAGCAAGGTGCGCGCGACGTCATCGGGGCTCATCCGCGCGGGAAAGCCGCTGCCCGCGAGCATCTGCGTGTCGACCGAGCCGGGCAAGACCGCACACGTCATGAGCCCGCTGTCCGCGAGCTCTTCGGCCAAGCTCTTCATGAAACCCACGATGCCCCACTTCGTCGCGCAGTAGGCGGCCAGCTTGGCAGTCCCGAGTGTCGAGGAGATGCTCGCCACGAAAATGATTCGTCCGGCGTGGCGCGCGCGCATGGCCGGCAGGAGCGCGCGCGTCAGCACATAGGGTGCGGTCAGGTTGACGCGCACGTGCTCTTCCCAAGACGCGAGCGTCGTATTCTCGATGCTCGTGCGTGCTGCGATGCCCGCATTGTGGATGAGCGCGTCAGGCGGCCCGCTCGTGCGCAGAAATTCACCAGCCGCTTTTTCGACCTCGCTCGCAACGGACAAGTCGGCAGCGAGCTCGACGACCCGCCGAGCCCCGTTTTTCAGGCATAAGTCGACGGTTTCTCGTTGTTCCTTCGAGGGCCGCCCGAGCAGGCCCAACTCGGCGCCGCGCGCTGCCAGGGTGACAGCCGTGGCGCGACCGATACCGCGGCTGGTGCCCGTGATCAGTACGCGCGTCATGTGCTGGTTCGCGCCCGGCCGAGCGCGAGCGCAATCTCTGGCAGGGCGTCGGGTGCTGCGAATTCGCCGGCTCGCGCCGATGTCCGCACCAGTGCTTGTGCTTGACGTTCACCGCGAGCGCGCAGGCAACCATGCTCGAGCTCGAGCTCGCAGTAAGCGCCGCGCGCGCCCGCGTGCTCGACAAGCGCCGCGACCACGTTCTGTGCGATCGCTTCTTGTAGCGTGAGCCGGCGTGCGAACGCGTCGACGAGGGCCGCGATAGTGCCGATGCCGAGCAGGGCGCTGCCCGGTAGATACACGACGTTTGCTCGGCCCAACGCGGGCAATAGGTGGTGCGGGCAGGTGCTCGCGACCGCTATCTCGGTGACTGCCACCGCTCCGGATTTGACCGCCGCGGACACGGCGCACGAGCCCTTTCGAATCAGCTCGCGCACGTCGACCATGTGGCCCCGCAGTAGGTCGTCAGTGAACGCTTCGGTGACGCGCTGGGGTGTCTCTGCCAGCTCCGCATGTTCGCGAGGATTGAAGCCGAGTGCGTTCAGGAAATCCGAAATGGCGCGCTCGGCGGCTTCACGATTGACGGGCATGGCCGAACGGTTCCGCGACTAGTTCAGTAGGTGCCGTCGCACGTCTGCAGTCAACGGCCGGCGACCGGGGTAACCAGACTCGAGATCATGATAGTAGGCGAGTGTATCTTCACCGTAGCGCCAGCACAGCCAGACCAACTTCTCGCCGATACGCCCGTAAAAGTCGACTAAACCGATTTGCGGGTCCTTGATCACGCCGCCCATGGTTTGGACGCGTGCCCAGCCGGCCTCGTAGCGCTCGATACGCTTCTTCAGGTCGCGCTTCAGCTTGAGCACTTCCGGCCGATCGTCGGCACCGGCCTCGAGGGATTCCGGTGTGGCGCCAGATAGACGCGTGAGCTCGGCTAGGCCGTGCTCGATGTCGCTTTGCTCTCGGAGTTGATCGCCAACGAGATCGGAGAGATCCGGAATCAGCGCGTTGACTTCGGAGATCGTGAAGACGCGTTGTGTGTTCATGAGCGAACTTCCCACAGCAATGTCCGCAAAGCTTAGCATCCCCCGAGCATGGTCAACAGCTTTTGGAGGTCGGCCGCGAGCTCCTGTGATTCGCGTGGAATTCCTGAAAATAGGCCGGGAATTCTGGGTGAAACAAGCGACCGAGTGCTGCCAAAAATGAGACGATTCAGGCCTGGGGCCAGAGAATAATGCCAAGCTTGGTCAAGAGAAAATCGGCAATCAGGATCGCGATCGAGATCACGACCACCGTGCGCGTGGTGCTATTGCCCACGCCGGCAGTGCCACCTTTGGTGGTCATGCCGAAATGACAGCCGACCAGCGCGATGATCGCGCCAAAGAACGGTGTCTTGAGCATGCCGGCCAGAAAATCGGACATGTTCACTGCCGACAAGGCACTGCGGAAGAAAAACGAGGAAGGCACGTCGAACTGCAAATCGGTGATCGCCATCGCGCCCGTGAACCCCAGCACCAAGGAAAACGCGGCGAC
>DATHOI010000532.1:0-8656 GCA_035485095.1 Polyangiaceae bacterium
CGAGCCGCTGGTTTGAGGATCGACGGCGGCTTGCACCGCCGAGAACAGTTGCCCGAATGGCGTTGCCAAATCTGCGGCTGTCGGGTCGAACGAGCTCCACGTGTCCGGCGGCTCGGGGATCGTGTCGCCCGGGAACATCGCATACGTTTGCGCCAACGTGGCGAAGCCCTGCTCGATCTGGGCGTCCGTGTCCGTGCCACCGGTCTTGCTCACGATCCACGGTTGAAAGAGCTCGTAGACGGTCTTGGTGCCCGTCAAATTGTCGCGGATGTCGTCCATCGTGTGCTGCGAATAGCGAGATTCTTCTTCGCCGGTTGCCGCTTTGCTGACTTTCTCGTTCTGTTCGTTCATCAGTGAAATTAGGCCTTTGAACGCGCTGCCGAGGTCGATGTGCGTCGGGCCCCACTCGCTCTCTAGCTCGCTGGCGTCGCTGACGAGCTTCGCGCAGAGTGAGTTCTTGAACTCTGCGGCTTCCTGCTCCGTCGCTGGGAACGCTGCGGGGGAGTAACCCGGCAACTTGTCCTCGAAATTGGTCACGTTTTGCGGGATGGCGTCTGCCCACAGAATGCGCTCGATGGCGTGCATGCCCGTGACACCCATGCCGTCGAAGAGATCGGTGTCCATGGTGCCGCCGAGCGCGCTCAAGAAATCGTCGTAGCGGGCGTCGAGCGAATGGTCGAGATCCGGGAATATTGGTGCGATCGCGCCCTCCATCTTCTCGTACGCCGTGCGCGTGAGCGCCCAGTCCGCCTTCATTCTGGTGATCGCGTCTGCGTCCAGCGTGGCGTCCCAGCCGCGGCCGGTTGGCAGAGGCGCGTCGGTTTGCAGCGCAGTGGAGGCCTGAATCAGAGCTGCCATGTCGACGAGCAACGTGTCGTGCACGCCGCTGGTCACGGACGCTTCGAACTCTGCATCTTGCGAAGTGCCGGAATCTTTGTTGCTCGAGCTACAGGCGCCGATGCTGAGTAGCAGTGCCAGCGTGCCGAATTGTCGTAGGGCTCTCTTCATGTCGAAGAGAGCCCTACCCTAAATGAAAATGAGAATCAAAATCATTTTCATTTGTCGCGGAGAACGTCCGGGGTTTTGAGCCGAAGAACGTAGGAATCGGCGCGTCCGTCTCCGGGGCCCTGTCGGCGCGCTCGGCAATCGCGGGTTGGTCGTGGACGCACGCTGGTCCCTGGCTTCGGCGCTGTAAGTCGCGGGATACGCTACAAAAATTCACGTGGAGCTCGCTTCGGGGGCAGGCCGCGTCGACGTAGCTCCTCGGGCGATGGACAATGCGCCCATGAACGACCTCGGCCCGACGGCGAGCGGTGCAAGCGAGCCGCAGCATGGCTTCGTTTGGTCGAAGGAGCGCGAGCCACACGCGCAGCGTCGGCGCGAGATGCTGCACAAGTACCCGCAGATCAAGGAGCTCTATGGTCCGTGTGCGCGCACCAAGTACATCTGTAGCGCGCTGCTCGTCACGCAGCTTGCAATGGCGTACCTGCTACGTGGCGCGCCGTGGTGGTTGCTGGTGCTGGTCGCGTATGCCTTCGGGGGTGTGATCAACCAGGCGCTGCTGCTCGCCATCCACGAGCTGAGTCATAACCTCGGCTTCCACAAGCCGTGGCAGAACCGGCTCTTCGCGCTGTTCATCAATCTACCCGTGGGCGTGCCCGTCGCGGAGACGTTCCGCTACTACCACTTGCTCCACCACGTGCATCAGGGCGAAGAAGGAACCGACACCGATCTACCGACCGAGCTCGAGGGTCGGTTGCTCACCGGGCCGGTGAGGAAGCTTCTGTGGGTCGTCGGGCAGGGGTTCGCGTACGCGCTTCGACCGCTCTTCGTGCACCCCAAACGACCGACCTGGGGTGAGGCGCTCAATTTGTTGCTACAGCTCGTGTTCGACGCTCTGATCTTGTACTTTTGGGGCATCAAAGCCTTGGTCTATTTGCCGGTCAGCTCGCTCATCGTCATGGGCTTGCACCCGGTCGCGGGCCACTACATCTCCGAGCACTACGTGTTTCGTGCGGGGCAGGAGACGTACTCCTATTACGGGCCGCTGAACCGGTTGACGTTCAACGTGGGCTACCACAACGAGCACCATGATTTCCCGTACATCCCCGGCTCACGGCTGGGGCGGCTTCGCCAAATTGCGCCCGAGTACTACGATCATTTGTTGTCCTACGCGTCATGGACGCGCGTCATTTGGGACTACATCACGCGCCCCGAGCTCGGCGGCTTCAGTCGCGTGAAGCGCACCGGCCGCGAACGCAGCGAGAGTCGGGTCGCGGCGAGCTGAATCAGCGCGGTCTTCAGCGCTGAGCGGGTCGTCGTGCCGCCGCTGCCGTCGCAGAGTTCCCCGGAGCTCGCGTGCGCCGGCGCTCAGTGAGACTGATTGCTACAGAGCGCTCCGCGGCTGAAGTACAGAAAAGCCGCACTATTCAGCACGTCACCGGCCGAGCGAGTGACGCGGCGTTTTGGCAAAGCTATTGCAAAGGCCACGCATTCCGTAAGTTTTTGCTGCTCGAGGCTCGCGCTCGCTGCGAGTGACACTGAGTGACGAAGAAACACCCCCGTACGAAAAATTTCGACCGTCGGCTCTGGCATCGGTTTTGGATCATCGCGAAGCCTTATTGGTTCTTGGACGCGAAATGGACGGCGCGCGGCATGCTCGCGCTGCTCGTCATTCTATTGCTCGGGCGCACCGAGTTCACGGTGTTGTTCAATCAACAGTCGGGAGAATTCACGTCCGCGCTGGCGGCCAAAGACCCCGTGCGCTTTTGGAAATCGATGCGCATCTTCGGCTCGGTCTTGGCCATCGCGGTGCCAATTTACGCGTTCTACTACTACGTGCGCGACAAGCTCGGCATCCTGTGGCGCCGCTGGTTGACGGATCGCTTCCTAGCTCGCTATTTCAAAGACCGGGCCTATTACGAGCTCACGTCCAATCACGCTATCGACAACCCCGATCAGCGCATCGCGGACGACATCAACTCTTTCACGCAAAAGTCGCTGACTTTTTTGCTCGAGGTGATCGGCGCGGTGCTGCAGTTGATCGCCTTCAGCGGCATCCTCTGGTCGATCTCCAAGCTGATGGTCGGGTTTCTGATCGTGTACGCTTTCATCGGCACGGGCGTGACGTTCGGCGTCTTCGGAAAGCCGCTGATCGGCCTGAATTTTCAGCAACTGCGTCGTGAGGCCGATTTTCGCTTCAGCCTGATTCGAATTCGAGAGAACGCCGAGGCGATCGCTTTTTATCGCGGCGAGAAGCGTGAGTCTGCGCACGTCGTACAGCGTTTCGGTGAGCTGTTCCGCAACTACAACAAGCTCCTGAAGCGCACGCTCGGCCTGAATCTGTTTCAATATGCATACAGCTTCGTCACCTACATTCTGCCGAGTCTGATCATCGCTCCGCGCGTGCTGTCTGGGGAGCTGGAGGTGGGGCGCGTCGTGCAGGCGGCCGGAGCCTTCACCGCGATGCTCAGCGCGTTGACCATTTTCGTGGACAATTTCGAGACATTGAGCGGGTTTGCGGCCGGCATCGAGCGGCTGCATTCGTTTTCGAAGTCGCTCGTGGTCGAGCCCGTCAGCGCGCACCCGGATTCGACGATCGCGCGCTCCGAGCAGAGCTCACTCGAGCTGAAAGATCTAACGCTGCAAACGCCCAATCGGCAGCGGACGCTAGTGACGGACGTTTCGGTCAGCGTCGACACGGGTCAGGGGCTGCTCATCGTGGGCGCGAGTGGTGGCGGCAAGAGCTCATTATTGCGCGCGATCGCCGGGCTGTGGAATGCGGGAACCGGATCCATCTTACGTCCCAAGCTGGAGGAGATGCTTTTTTTGCCGCAGCGGCCGTACATGATTCTCGGCACGTTGCGTAGTCAGCTGCTCTACCCCAACACCGATCGCGAGATCAGCGACGTCGAGCTGTCTGAGGTACTAAATCAGGTGAATTTGGGTAGTATCGTGGAACGCTGCGGCGGCTTCGATGAAGATCTCGACTTCGGAAAAGTGCTGTCCGTCGGCGAACAACAGCGCTTAGCTGTAGCTCGAGTGCTGCTCAGCAAACCTCGCTACGTGGTCTTGGATGAAGCGACCAGTGCGCTCGACGCCGAGAACGAGGCCAAGCTATACACTCAGCTCGCCGCTGGGGAGACGACGTTGGTCAGCGTGACGCATCACCCAGGCCTCGTGAAATACCACCGCCAAGTGCTGGAGCTCCTGGGCGATGGCACCTGGAAACTACGCCAAGCCGAAGGTTACACGTTGGTCGAGTAACGAAAGAGTGAAGCCGAGGGCGGGCTCGCTCGACGAGCGAGCCACACCCCGCGGAACGTTCACTGAAAACGCAAGACGGCCGTGTAGTGACTCGAGCCGGTGCCAGAGGTGGGGTCGAAGGTGCCGCTGATGGTGAAGCTGCCCTTCGTGTCGGTGAAGTGCCCGGTGCCACTCGAGAACGTCGTGTAGTCGACGAACTCGCCGGTCGATAAATTCCAGATGCCATAGTCCGTCCCGGTCAGCGTGCCTTTCTCCGTCGTGATGGTATTGGTGCCGATATAGGTGACGACATCGGGCGTTTCAGTCGGAGTCATGCTGGCCATCGTGAAGGCGAGCGAGCCCGCGAGACCCCCGGTGAGTGGGCCCTCCGTGCACAAAGACGAGCACGCGACTTGATGCGTAGTGAGCCCGCCGAATAAGGTAATACTCGAGGGATTGTGGGCTTCCGCACTGGGCGCGGAAAGTAGTACGCCGCTCGCCAAGAGCAGAGCGCCAAAGTTCGAAAGCTTCATGATCATACTCATTCGATCCTCCTTGCTGATTGAGTGACGTTTAGAAATAACTGCGTGAAAAACCGGCATCGACGTTCAGAATCTCGCCGGTGACATTGCTGCACAGTGGGCTTGCCAGAAATGCGACGCTCTTGACCACGTCGGAGAATTCGAGCGGCGCGTGCGTCATCGAGCGTTTGCTGAGGTAATTTTGAGTTTCACTCGTGCGTTCGCGCCCGACCACGCGCTCGGCCGCGTCCGTGGCTAGGATCGAGAAGCTCACCGCGTTGCATGCGATGCGGGCCGGTCCGAGCTCGGCCGCGACGTAGCGCACGGCAGAGGCGAGCGCTGCCTTGGCGATGCCGACCGCGTGGTAGTTCGGCATGGCGAGCTTGCCCCCGGCGGAGAGCAGCGTAACGATACGCGGGCTATCGCTGCGGCCGAGCCAGGGTTGCGCGTAGCGTGCGGCAACGAGCAGCGAGCGCACTCCGATTTCCATGACGCTGCCAAAGTCTCGCGCCGACAGCTCGGTGACCGGTCGCGCGAGCACGCCTTCAGGCACGTGGACCAGGGTATGAATCAGAAAATCGAAGTGCCCGAAGGCCGCACCGAGCTCGTCGAACGCGACGCGCACCGAGGCCTCGTCGGTAAAGTCGAGCTCTAGCGCGCGGCAGCCTATTTCGGCTGCGAGCTGCTGCGCGAGCACGCGCCGCGGTGCGCGATGCGTGATCGCGAGCTCGGCGCCGAGTGCCCGAAATCCTCTCGCAACGTGATAGCCCACGCTGTTCGCGCTCGAGACACCGAGCACCAAACCGCGACGGCCAGCCAAGAGCGCCGCTGCCGCTGACATCAGCGTCGACCTTCCGGGGCGGGTCGCGCTTTTTGCGGGTCGTCGGCCGCTGGAAACCAGACGGACAGCGCCGCTTTCGGGTCGAGCTCGTATTCCCGGATTGCCTTTTGGATGACGAACGACGCCTCGACCGCGGGCAGACCGCCGATCCACATCGCGAGGCGCGCCACGGCTTCGAGCACTTTGCTCTTCGACACGCCCAGCGCGAGCAGGGTCTTGGCAAACATGGCGGCGGTCGCGTTCCGGCCTTGGGCACACAGCACGCACAACCCGATCAAGTAGTTTTCTTCGAGTGAGAGCTGAGACGTGTCCGCTTCGAACGAGTGATAGCGGTGCACGATTTCGCGCAAGGCGCTATTTTCGATGCGGTCCAAGAAGCGCACGTGACTCTCGCCCGAGCCGGAACCGAAGATCTGGTCGACGTAGCGCGCGGTGGCTTGGGTTAGCTCGTCGGTCATGGTGCTCCTTTCAACGGACCTGTCGGTCTGGCATTAGGGTCAGCTCGCTGACGACGACGTGCGAAGGGCGCGAGAGCACCCACAGGATGGCGTCAGCTACGTCCTCCGCGCTCAGCCAGATTGGGACTTGTTCGATGATCTTCTGGCGAGCCGGCTCGAAATTCGGGACCTGATCGTAGATCGCGGTATCGACCAAGCCCGGCACGATCAAAGACACGTGGATGCCGCGAGGGTGCAGCTCGAGTCGCAACCCCTCGGTGAATTGCTCGATCGCGCTTTTGGTCGCCGCATACGGCGCAAACTTCGCGTTCGGCAAATGACGAGCGGCGACGGACGACACCTGTAGCAAGCGACTGCCGCTCTTCATCAGCGGCACGACGGCCTGGCAGAGCTCGATCGACGCGAGCACGTTGACCTCGAACAGCCGGCGTAGCTCGGTGCTGGCGAGCTGAAGCGCGCTCTCGTACACGCACTCCGCCGCATTGTTCAGAAACACGTCGACCGGGCGCTGCAATCTTGCGAGCTGAGCGAGCAATGCTGCGCGCGCAGTTGGGTCGCTCAGGTCTGCAAGCAAGGGCTGAAAACGTGGTCCGAGCTCGCGCTCGACCTCCGCGAGCTTGGCCGCGCTCCGCGCAACCCCGAGGACCTGCGCGCCCGCGGCCACCAATTTGCGTGTCGTCGCAAGCCCGATGCCCGAGGTTGCACCGGTCAACACCACGAGCTCTTGGTCGAATGTTGGTTTCATGCGTTGTACAAGACTGCCGCCGATTGCCAGCCCAAACCGACGGAGGCCGACAAGATCAAATCCCCACTCTGAACCGTGCCGAGCTCCTTGAAGTGATGCAGCGCCGCCGGGATAGATGCCGTCGTGACGTTGCCGATCAGCGGCAAATTCGTGAGGATCTTGTGCGTTGGTGTGGCCAACGCCTCAGCCACCATGGCCTGCACGCCGGCAGTGCCAGAGTGCGGAATGATCCACTTCACGTCGTCGAGCGTCAGTCGGTTGCGGGCGAGCAGCGTGCGGCTGACCGCCGCTATCGAGCGCCCCGCGAGCTCGTTTAAGTCTCGCTGCTTGATGTGCGAGACGAGAAAGCCGGCCGAATCGAGCTCCATGAGCTGATGCCGCGAGCCGTCAGTGGCTAGCTCGTAGTCGAGGAACCGGCTACCGTGCCCGGCGTCACGCTCCACCACTACCGCCGCTGCGGCGTCTCCGAACACCAGCGTGCCGCGGGACTTGGGGCGGATGTGCCGAGTCGAGCGATCGGACGCGATGACCAGGCCGCGACTGAAGTTGGGATTTTGCAGATAGCCGTGAGCGAGCGACAAGCCGTATAGAAACCCGGAGCACGCGCAACACACGTCGAACGCAAAGGCGCGCGACGCGCCGAGGGCGTGCTGGACGCGTGGCGCAAAGTCCGGCACGAAGCGCCGTTCTGTCCAATTGGCTAGGATCAAAAAATCAAGCGTATCTGGGTTGATTTTGGCCTGCTCGAGCGCGCGGCTCGCGGCGCTGACAGCCATCATGCCGACGTCCTCTTGCTCACTAGCGACGCCGCGCCGCAAGATCCCAACGCGGTCCATCTCCGCGAGGGAGAGTGCCGGCTCGAGGCTGGGTAGTGCTGCGTTCGTGACCATGGCGTGCGGCAAGTACACGCCCAAGCCGGTCATGTAGAGCTGTCCAGTCACGAGGCTGCGCGCCGCGTGCCGCCGGACGCCTCCAATTGTTGATTGCGCAGGTGTCCGAAGAAACGTAGCTCGAGCGCGCTCGCTGGAGCCGCGGCGGCAAGCTCGTTGGCGGTCGCGAATTCGAAGCCGGTGCATTGCTGCAACGCCAGCGTGGCTTCCTGCGGTGGCTCGAGTGTGTCGCTCAGCTGCCACGCGGAATCAGCGCGAGCTCGCTCGAGCACGCCGCGCTCGGTGACGATGGTGCGCACGCGTTGGCCAGGACTAGTCACGTACTCGACGCGCTTCAGCAGCCGCTTGGAGTCCGCTGGACAGAGCACGAGCACCTCACTGGCAGAGGATGCAATGTCGTTCGCGCCGCCGGAGCCGACCAGGAGCTCACCACCGGCAAAGCTCGAGTTGAGGTTGCCCGTTTGGTCGACTTGAGCTGCGCCGATCACGCCCAGACAGCGATTTTGCGCGCCGCAGGTCAGCGCGCCGAGCACCGTTTCTACCGAGGAAAGCCGGGCCGCGCTGACGATCGTTTGTTGACTCAACAAGAATGGATGACACGTCCACGGATCGACCCCCGACATTCCCGTTTCGATCGAGATCTCCAGTGGCCACTTCGAACCGTCGGAGAGCACGGCGGCCAAGCGCGCAGCAGCAAACGCTTGGCCGATGCCCGCCAGCAGGCTGCGGAGCTCGCGCGCGCGCGTGCGACGCAGAATGGCTCGTGCCGCCAATAGCACCATGCGTTCGGAGCTGGTGAGCTCGGAGGCGCTGGGCGAGGCAGCGAGGCGCGGACTCGGGACTGGGGCGCGCGGTGCGCGCTCACGCCGCGCTGGGACGCTCAGCGCAACGAGCCGCTCATGCCCCACGAAGCGTCGATAGGCGGTTTCCGCATCCTCGGCGTCGAGCACCTGAGT
>DATHOI010000533.1:0-9558 GCA_035485095.1 Polyangiaceae bacterium
CGGCCTCGTCCGGACATTCCGCCGGCGCCGTATAACTGATTTGGGCCTCCGGCCCTGGCGCTGCTTTGGTCGATCTCGGGGTGACGACCAAGCATGTGCCGATCAGAACCCACGCGAGCCGACGCATTGGTGGCTTTTAGTCCGTTCGTGCTTCGCGACGCAAATGTCGGCGCGTGGAAGCCGATCCAGCGGCCACGCGATCTCGGAAACCCACGACGCGGCAGCCGCCGTGCGGTTCAATTCGGCAGCGGCGCAAAGCCCCGGCATCGTCAAAGTGGGCGACCTACCTCTCGAAAGGACGGGGCGTGGCGCGACGACGCATCGGCGGTCCGTACGCCTCGCGTTCCCTCCGCAAGCCGCACGGTTGGCCGAGGCTGCGCCGTCGCGCAGATGAACCCAAGGGCACCTGTGGCAGGCGGCGCGATCGGCTAAGCTAGCCGCTGGCAATGGATACGAAGCTGTTGATCGACTCCATCGTTCGACAGACGACGGTATTGATTGCACAACTTTCGACCGCCGCTGGCATCCGCGCTCCGCTCGCCCACGTGGCGGACCAGGTATTCTTGAACCTGTCGCAGGAGCTCGAGTCACAAGGCGTCTCGCGCAAGGTTGTGGCCGACATGTTCGGGCTCGTGCTGCGTGGCTATCAGAAGAAGGTTCAGCGGCTGACCGAGAGCGAGACCGAGACCGGAAAAACGCTGTGGCTCGCCGTACACGAGCACCTGCAACATGCCGGCAGCACCACGCGTAAACAATTGTTCAAAGCCTTCGATCGGGATGACCCGAACTCGGTCGGCGCGGTATTGAACGACTTGGTGAGCAGTGGCCTCGCGTACAAGACAGGCACGGGCGACAACTCAGTTTACGGCGTCACGCGCCCGCAGGACCACGCGCTCTTCACGCGCGAGCACAGCCTCGAAACGTTGAGCCTGCTGGTCTGGCTCATGGTCTACGAAAACGCGGGAGTCACGCGCGAAACACTGGTCACGCTCACCAAGTGCGACCTGCCCAAGGTGGACGCGGCTCTCCAGTTGCTGCTCGATCAAGGTCGCGTGCGCGAGCACGACGGACAGTTTTCAGCCGACACGTTGAGTATCCCTGTCGGCGCCGAGCAGGGCTGGGAAGCCGCGGTGTTTGATCACTTTCAGGCCGTTTGCTCCGCAATCGCCATGAAACTTCGGCGCGGCGCCAAGCAGTCCAAAGCCAGCGACCTAGTTGGCGGGGCCACGTTGGCCTTCGACGTCCACAACGGTCATCCGTTCAAAGACGAAGTGTACGGCAGTCTCGCCCGCGTTCGTTCGCAAATGAACGAACTGTGGAACCGCGTGGTGGAATACGATGAGCAGCACCCGGTACCGGACACCGAAAAGCAGCGCGTAACATTCTACTTCGGTCAGAGTGCCGCCTTCGACGAGGACGACGCATGAGGCTCGCTTTCTTTGCGCTTCTGTTGCCGGTCCCGCTGGGCGTGCCGCTCGCTTGCTCCAGTGAGACCGCCAACAAGAATACGAACTGGCTCGTGTCTTGCCAAAGCTCGGCGGACTGCGGAGGCTCTGGTTGCCTTTGCGGGACGTGCACGGTCGCTTGCGCGAGCGCCGATTCGTGTGCTGCCAGCGGGGGTGTTTGCGCACCCGATTTCGCTGCGACGACCCAGTGCATCGGCACCGAGAGCGCGGGGATGTGCCTCGCTGCATGCGGTCAGGAATCCGACTGCGACGACACACGCACGTGTGTCGCCGGTGCCTGCGTGACGCGCGAGAGCACCAGCTGTCCAGCGCATCCGGGGGCGCTCGCTTGTTCCGGCTTCGACGATTCGGCGTTGCCAGGGTGGACGCCGACGGTCGACTCGACCGGAACACTGAGCGTGGTGACTACGCCACGACTAGCGGGTACTGGGGCGCTTGCCGCGGGCACCAGCATGGTCAACGGTCGCAGCCGTTTTGCTTATGAATTCCCCGCGATGACGAGCGGGCAGATCTATTTGCGCGCATGGATCTACGTCGATCCCGGCACCGTCTTGAGCGATGTCCACACCATCGTCGTGGGTGACGCCAACACCAGTGATTATGGGTCGAAGTTCGTCTACACGGGGGGAACGCTGCACGTGGCAAGCTCTGGTGTTGCGGTGACTGGCACCGTGGATGCGCCATTGGGACAATGGTATTGCCTGCGCTTGGAGTTGGGCATCGGCGATCAGGGCACGGTGCGTGCGTACCTCAATGACACGGTGTTCGCGGACGCGACCGGTGTCGACACGCTGCCCGCTGCAGGCGTCCACAACGTCACCGCGGGCATCGACTTCGCCGGACAGGCGGAGCCAGCGCAAGTGTTCATCGACGAACTGTTGCTCGATACGAGTCCGGTCTCGTGTTGGGACTGACAGTATCGCTCTCGTCAGTTGGAACACTGCGAGGCGCGGATGTCCATGATGAATGCGTCGGGCTCGAGCCATGCGCCGTTGGCGTAGTAGTCGTAGTTGCGCTCGATACCGGTTCCCTCACCCAGGTCATTCCAGGTAGCGACCACGGCGAGTTGGGCGCTGGCTGAATCGATCAAGCGCTGCTTCAGCAGTGATTCGTCCTTGAATAGTTGGTCGTTCTGCGTGGCGATGTGACCTGGATCGTCACGGCCGAGCGAATCCCACTTGACCATGAATTGGTCGAGCTTCACGCCGTTCATCGTCGACTCGCTCATTAGCTTGCCGGGCACGCAGCTGCCCGTGCTGCCCGCGCCGCACGAAAACGTGTTCCACACGAAGCGCGAGTCGGCCTGATTGATCATGTTCGGATCGGCAAAGAACGCTTGGTCGACGACGATGAACGGTGACACGCCGAAATCCGCCTGAAAACGCGCGCGCAAACCTGCGATGACGGCTGCGGCGCGATTGGCCGGTTTGAGCGTGCCCGCATTGTAGACGTAGATCAGTGGCCGCCCGTTGAACGCGTACCAGCCATCCCGCGACAGCTTCGAGAAGAACGGCTTCCACTTCAAACTGTAGATCGTGTCGGCAGCGCCGTTCGGATCATTGAAGTTCGGCGGGGTCTGGAAGGCACCACCCAGATTGCCCCAGCCCCAAGAGTCATCGAAGAGCCCTATCTTGACGGCGTTCTTGGTTTCAGCGAGCGCTTCGTTCAGCGCGTTCAGATTGTCGTCCGTGATGTCGGGACCGTAGGCATTGGGCATCAGAAATTGCAGCCCCGCATAGGCCGCATCGACCAGCTCACGCCGCCAAAACCCGGGGTTGCTCGGAACGTAATAGCCCGTCTGGACGGCGTCGAAGCCGAGCAGCGGACTTTTCTGATCCATCCCGTACGCGTGAGTGTTCGCCCAATCCATCCCGCAATTGACGCCACCTGGGCAGTCACTGAAGAACATCTGCACGGCACCCATTTCGCGTGTGCCGCTGCGCGTGCAGGGCGTGGTGTTTTCGGGCTCGGTGAGCCACGGATCGGAGTAGCTGAGTGTGCAGGTGCGATTCGCATTCGCACAAAACTGATGCACGACATCGATCCGGCGCACGTATTTCAGCGTGCGCAGTTGCCCCGACCACATCGAAACCACGTCCGCGGCCGGTTCGCTGCCGTTTACCTGACAATACGCGGCGCGGACGAACGCCTCCGGGGAGTTGCCCAAATTCACGTCGACCGGGGTTGCGCGCGTGCAGGGGCCGGCGAACTCGGCCCGTAGCTGGAAAGCCGTTGTGGATGTTGCGCCGGCGGAGCCGGTGGCCATGCCCGCAGCGCTACCAGCAGCAACATCGCTACCCCCTGCACTGCTACCGCCAGCGCCGCCCGCGAGATCAGGCGTACCGCCAGCACCGCCCGCGAGACCAGTCGTACCGCCAGCACCGCCAGTGGGATCGCCGAGGTCCGACACACCTGCGACCGCTCCGCCTCCGGCGGCCCCGAGCGAAAATTGACCACCAGAGCCGACGTCTTCTGCCGATGTCGCTGACGAACAACCACACAAGGCGGTGATGAGCAGCGCAACGATCGTAGATCGCGATTTCACTACGTAACAACATACAGCAATGAGTTCAAACAGTCAATCTCGCGTGCGCTCGAATCACTCCTGAGAGTGTCGCGTGTGAACGTTCCAATTGGTGCAATGAACAGCGATGAGACGGGCCGATCGCTCCTAATTCGAACAGAGCAGCTGCTCGAGGGTGAACTCGTGTTCGCCCCTGAAATGTGGGCTTCTAGCTCCAGTTCATGATTTCGACAGCGCGACGATGATCGCGTGGACATCTGCTGAGCCCGAGTACGATCGCGCATCATTCGAACTCACACCACACCTCGCGTCGACCCAGAAAGACATGATCCCAGGCACATCACTGTGCGCCCCTCCGTTCGGTGGCGGCGTTGCTCCTGGTGGAGGCCTGCACCAATACCAACACAGCTCTCGTGGGTTCGTTCGCGGGGTCGATCGGAAATCTCTCGATAGCGAGCGTCGGTGCGGCTGGCATCGATATCAGCGGTAGCGTCAACGGAGGCGCCGACGCCGGTGGGACGATCGGCTCGGATGGAAAGACGACTGAGCGTGTGAGCGCGAGCAACATGGTCGAAGGAGTGCTTGCCCACATGGGACTTTCGCCGTTGAAAGCTGCGGAGCTCGCGCGGAGCCGGGGGTGCGGGCGTTTCGGCGGCAGCCCGAGCCGAGCGTTTCCCTGGAAGTATAGCCATCTCGTGGTACTCTTGGCATGATGCGGGAGAGCCCTCGATTTGCGGCCAGGACAGTGCTGGCGTTGGCGTTGGCGCAATGCCTCAGTGCGTGCTCGAGCTCGGGTGACTCCAACTTGTTTTCTGGAACGAGCAGCTCCGGCGGAAGTCAGGGGGGTGCGGGCGCGAGCGGCGGACACACGAGCAGCGGCGGTCTCACGTCGGGGGGCGCAGCCGCGAGCGGCGCAGGGACAACCGGTGGCGCGGGCGGCAGCACGGTCGGCGCGGCGGGTAGTAGCGCGGCGGGCGGAACGCCGAGCGGCGGAATGGGCGGAGGTAACGTGGCGGGCGCGGGCGGAATGCCGAGCGGTGGAGCGTCTGGCGCAGAGTCCGGCGGCTCCGGAGGCGCGGGCACGGGCGGCGGCAGCGGAGCCGCGGGCGGATCGGGATCGGGCGGCGGTGGGAGCGTCCTGCTCATCAGCCAGATCGAGACCCGAGGCCTGGCGGGCGCCGCGGATGAATTCATCGAGATCTATAATCCGACTGATGCCGCGGTCACCTTCGATTCGAGCTGGTCGATCATGGGGCGCGGCGCCGTCACCACGGTGGCTGCTTGCGAGAGCGTAGCGGTGGGCCCGCGCTACACTGGCAATGGGCAGAGCATTCCTTCGCACGGCCATCTTTTGGTCACGGGCAGCATGTACGGCGGAACGGCCGTTTCGGACGGCCAGCTCTTAGTCACGGTACAAGACGCTGGGAGCCTTTTTCTGACGCACAACGCGAGCGTCATCGACGCGGTCTGCTTCTACTACAGTCCGGTCACGCAGGCGGTGCTCGAAACCTGCCCGACCGCCTACACTTGCGAAGGCAATCCGGTCAGCAATCTACCCCACGACAACACTGCCGCGGGCAACGTGGATGAGTCCATCGAGCGCAGGCCCGGAGGTCTTGCGGGCAATGCGACTGACGTGAACGACAACGCGAGCGACTTCCAAACCCAAGCGCCATCCGAGCCCCGCGGCCTCGCGAGCCCCCCGACGCCGTGACGACGGACATGAGCGCCGCGTGCGAACCGACCGCCGCATTTTCCTCGCACGGCACCCAGCACTCCGCAACCGCTTGATTGCTGCATTTACCGCGGGAGCACGCGCACGGTTTTAAGAGCGGACTCGACTCCGTCTATTGTTTTCGCCGGGCAGACCGCATCGATGCGCCAGCCTGCGCATCCGAAATTGAATCCACCAGACGAGTGCAGCTCGAAGCACGCGGAGCGACCGCGCTCAACCCAGCGCATCACGCAGCGCGAAGCGCTTCACGATTTCGACGAGGCCCATGTACGTCGCTGTCGCTAGCGCCAAGAACGCGAAATACGCTGCGGGCAGCGGGGAGAACCCGAGCGCGTGCGCGAACGGGCTGAACGGCAAAGCGAGGCCGAGCGCGACCACACCCAACGAGGTGCTCGCGAGAGCCAGGCTGGGCTTACTCTTGAATGGATTCTTGGCCGTGCGGATCACGAAAATAACCAGAGTTTGCGTGGCCAATGACTCGACGAACCAGCCCGTGTGAAACGAACGTTCGTCCGCGTGAAAGTATTTGAGCAGTACGAAGAAGGTCAGAAAATCATAGAGCGAGCTGACTGGACCCACCCAGAGCATGAAGCGGCGGATCAAATTGATATCCCAACGCCGAGGCTTCTTGACGAATTCCGCGTCCACCGTATCAGACGGAATGCTGATTTGAGCCAGATCGTACAAGAAGTTGTTGAGCAAGATCTGCGTCGGCAGCATCGGCAGGAAGGGCAGCAATACGGCCGCACCCGCCATGCTGAACATGTTGCCGAAGTTCGAGCTCGTGCCCATCAGCAAGTACTTCATCACGTTGCCGAATGCGCGACGGCCTTCGAGCACACCCGTCAAGAGCACGTTGAGGCCCGGCTCCAAGAGGATGATGTCCGCTGCGTCGCGTGCGACGTCCGTCGCTCCGGAAACGGAGATCCCGACGTCGGCGGCGTGCAGGCAGGGCGCGTCGTTGATCCCGTCCCCCAGAAAGCCGACCACGTGCCCACGCGCCTTGAGCGCCCGCAAGATGCGATTTTTTTGAGCCGGAGACACGCGTGCGAACACGCGCGTCGTCTCGACTTCGTGAAAAAGTGCTGAGTCGCTGAGCTTTTCCAAGTCGTCGCCGAGCAGGATTTCGCCCACGGGCACGCCGACCTCGCTGCAGATTTGACGCGTCACGAGCTCGTTGTCACCCGTCAGCACCTGGACTCGAATGCCCTCTGCTGCCAGTCTCGACAGGGCTTCGCCGGCGTCGGCTCGTGCTGGATCGGAGAACGCAATGAAGCCCGCGAGGACCAAGTCGCGCTCGTCGACCTTCGAGCACGCGTGAGCCTTGTCGATGGCGGTGTAGGCGATCCCCAATACACGATAGCCCTTGGCGCTCAGTGCTTGGAAGACGCCCACTGCTGCTGCGCGCGCTGCGCCGTCCAGCACACGAACCGCGCCGGCGACCTCGTAGCGCGAGCACACGGACAGCACATGCTCGGGCGCGCCCTTGGTGACGAGGATGGCCTCATCACCCCGCGCAGCAACCACGCTGACGCGCCGTCGTTCGAAGTCGAACGGGATCTCATCGAGCTTCGAGAAGTCGGAGATGTCCGGGTGCTCATGCCGCAGCACGGCAGAGTCCAACGCGTTCAGCTTGGCCTTCCGAAGCACGGCCTCGTCGATGGGATTGTCGATGCCGCTCTCGAAATAGCTGTTGAGATACGCTAAAAGGAGCGGTCGCTCCGCCGACGCGCCGAGTGGATCGAGCCATGAATCGAGCGTCATCTCGCCGGTCGTGAGGGTGCCTGTCTTGTCACAACAGAGCACATCGATGCTGCCGAAGTTCTGGATGGCGGCGAGGTTTTTGACGATGACCTTGGACTTGGCCATTCGCACGGCGCCTCGCGTCAGCGTCACCGTCGTGATCATCGGCAAGAATTCCGGAGTCAGCCCGACCGCGAGCGCCACGGCAAAGAGCAGTGACTGCAGCGGGTCGCGATGCAGCAAAGCGCTGACCATGAACACGAACAGGACCAAAAACAGGACGGTCTTCAGGATGAACGCGCCGAAACGCGTGATGCCGTGCTCGAACTCCGTTTGTGGTGCGCGCCCCACGAGGCTCTTGGCGATCTCGCTGAACGCCGTATTCGTGCCCGTTTTCTGAATCAGCGCTAAGCCTGTGCCACTCACTACCGACGAGCCCATCAGCACGGGGTCGCTCGGGTGCTTTTCCACGGGCAGCGACTCGCCGGTGAGGGCCGCCTCGCTGAGGTGGAGATCCTTGGCTTGATCGACCACGCCATCGGCGGGGACCATGCTGCCCGCATCCAAGCGCACGACATCTCCTGGCACGACCAAGCGGCGCAGCACCTCGACGAACTGGCCGTCGCGAAGCACGGTTGCTGTTTGGGCCACTTGAGCCTTGAGGGCATTGGCCGCGTGCTCCGAGCGCCGTGTCTGGACGAACTCGACGAGCACGCTCACCGCGACGATGCACAGCACCAACGACGCGTTGATGAAGTCCCCAACGAACGCAGACGCAATGCTGGCTAGGAGCAGGATCGCCACCAACGGGTTGGCAAAACGCCGCAGCAGATCGCGAATCGCGTTGCGCTTCTGAGGAGGGACGGGGTCGTTCGGACCGAATTGCTCTAGCCGTGCCTTCGCCTCGTTTTCGCTGAGCCCGCGGTCGCGGAGGGGGAGCGAGTCGGTCATTTGGGGCCGGTTTGGTCGATGAATGTCACGCTGGGGTTGGAGTGCACCGCCCGTGCCAATGCTTCGGCGTGGATTCCGGATGTGCACGAGGGGCCACGCGCAGAACTTGCGTCACGGCGCTAGGATTGCGGCATCCGGCTCGGCAGCTCGCCCGCACAGCTCACGTGCCGGCTTCAGCAACGCGCCCGCCTTGAGCTGCTGCAACTCCCCGAGCTCCTTGCCTCGTGTCGAGCCATCTTCTAGGCAGCTGATCGCACAATCGAGTGATGCTAGCGGAGACGTCGATAGAAAATGTCGCTCATTCGTCTCCGGCTCACCTCCTCGGCAAACCGTTCGAAAATGAAACGCTGATTGAGCGCGTTCTCGAGCTCGCCGGCAGCACGGCTCGTCGCGCCGCCGTGGCCGATCAGCGCTAGCGCTCGCGCCGCTGATTCGAAAATTCAGCTGATTCGAAGCTCGACGCAGGTGTTGCGTCGCTGCACGCATCGATTTGCAACGGCACGTGAGTCCAATGAACACTACCGCTCACAGCCAATCGGACAGGTATTTACGCTGGCCGCTAAAGGCTCGGCTCGGTGTCGCCGTATTGATGCTCAGCCGATGGCAACACCCGCTGTAGTCCTGTTTGTCGATGACGAGCCCGCCATTTTGGAAGGGTTTCGCGACGGATTTCGGCGTGAAGCGTACGAGGTCGTGACCGCCAGCTCTGCCTCGAGCGCGCTCCAAATCCTCGCCGCCCGCGAGGTCGATGTCGTGGTCTCCGACGAATGCATGCCGCGCGTCTCCGGGTCTGAATTCCTCGCCCGCGTGCGCGAGCAACACCCGGCAGTGGTCCGGATCATGTTGACGGGAGAGGCTAGCCTGAGCGCGGCGACCCGCGCTATCAACGATGGCCTCTATCGCTTCTTGAGCAAGCCAGTCGAACAGGAGGAGCTGCGCCGGGTAGTGCGCGACGCGCTGAAGATCAAGGGAGTCGCAGAGCAGCGCGCCCGGCTTCGACGCAGCTTGTGAACGTGATGCGCCGCGTGCCGAAGGTGCATCTCAAGCTGCGCGGGAAACTGACACTGACGTTTCTGACCGTTGGCTTGGTGCTGACCGCGATCAACATGCTGTCCACCCGCTGGCTGCAGCGGCGCTGG
>DATHOI010000534.1:0-7141 GCA_035485095.1 Polyangiaceae bacterium
GCGCCGGACCAGTCGCTGCGCCGGACCAGTCGCTGCGCCGGACCAGTCGCTGCGCCGGACCAGTCGCTGCGCGCTCAGAGAATCTGATGTTTAAACTTAAAACATCAGATTCTAAAAAAATCGGAACAAGAAGCCAAAAAATCGGAAAAGGAGCCGAAATTTCGAGAATCTGATGTTTAAGCTTAAACATCAGGATTCGATTTGCGAGTGAGCCCTTCGTGAAAGAAGCGCCCGTCGGCCCAACGTGCCGCGCGGCCAAAGCGATGCGGCGAAGACGATGCCGCCAAGACGATACGCCAAGACGATGCGGTCAAAGCGGCGCGGCCGAGATGTTGCCGCCGTTGCGGCTGAGGCGTTGCGGCCGTGGTGCGGGGATGGGTTGCTTGCCAGAATCGTGGCGCGTTTTGAAAGCGGGCTACGCGCCCACGCCCGGAGGAGCTTGCTTGCGCGGGTTAGAGGCGGTCGGCGACGATGCGGGCGACGCGGACGGGGTTGGGCAGGCCTTTGAGGCGCGCTTCGAAGTGCTCGCTGATCGAGAAGCCCGAGAGCCAACCGGCGCGTTCGGCTTCGTCGGCGAATAGGCCGTCGATCACGATCTCGCCCGGGCCGGACGCGCCTTGCAGACGTGCGGCGATGTTCACGGTTTGCCCGAAATAGTCGAGGATTCCGTTGGCTGTGACGACGTAACAAGCGCCCGCGTACACGCCCACTTTGAGGAAGGTGCGCGACGCGTCTTCGTTGCCCGCGCGGAACGCGGGGAAGGCGCCGTGCATGGCGAAGGCAGCGTTCAGTGCGTCGCGCTCTTCGACGAAGGCAGCCATGACGGCGTCGCCGATGGTCTTGACGATGGTGCCGCGGTGCTCGGCGATGATGGCGCTCAGTACGTCGAAATGCTCTTGCACGACCTTGAATGCCTTGGCGTCGCCCACGTTGTGATAAAGCGCGGTCGAATCGGTCAGGTCAGTGAAGAGAAGCGCCACGCGAGCCACGCGCAAGGTCACCCCTGGTCGCAATAAATCAGCCGAGAATTGGCGGCGAAATTCGGGCAGCGTGCTGACGAGGTGCGCCGTTGCCGCGCGGCTCGCCCACTCCAAACGCTCGAGCTTGACGTGGCGCTCGGTGTCCCCCACTTGCGCCACGTTGAGCGTCGCGCCCGGTTTGAGCGTGGCGTTCTTTGGTTCGATGCTGTCGCCGTCGACGCGAAAGCCGACCTGTGCTTCGCCTTGCTCGTTGATCTCGATCGCGGCGTTTGCTCCGCCACGCACGAACACGCGATAACGCCCGGGCTTGTCCGGTGCGGTCAGCGTGACGCTTCCGTTTGGCGCAAGAATGGCTTGTGCGACGACATGCGGCGTGCGCATCGGGCCGCCGATGCAGAACGGCCCCTCTTCTGGTTTGCGCAGCGCGGGCGCGGGTAAGAACGTGGCCTCGACCGCTTTGTCGAGCTCGATCTCGTAGGATAAATCGCACAATTGGCAGTGCCCGGCGCTGGGCAACTCGCTGAGCGACGCTTGTCGATCGTTCGCGGTTCGGCAGCTCGGGCAGACCAGATCCCAACGCAATTCCAAGAGCCCGCTCACGACGCCCGACAAGCAAACCGCGAGCAAATCTCGCCCGTCCACGTCCCAGAGTAGCGCAAGATCGAGCGGGCGGATGCGCGACACGTCGGCGTCACTGCCGCGTTGCACGAGCTCGGCGAGGCGGGTGGCGAGCGCTTTGCGTTCCCCAGCCACGCTGGCCACGAGCGCATTTTTCGCACGCTCGAGCGCGTCGGCGTTCGACGGCGTGGTGTTGATGCGAAAGCACACGCTTTTGCCGGCTTGGATGTCGCGATCCACGTTGCGGAGCTCGGCCTCGATGCGATCGATCATGCGCTTCGTTTGCAGTCGGATCACGGGGCCGACCAGCGCGTAGCGCGGCTCGATCACCAGGCGCACGGTGATGCGCGTGCCGCCTTCAGGCAGCGGATCGAGCGTGAACGTGTGGTCCATGCTCTTCATCACCCCAGAGCGGAGAATGCGCCGCACGCTGAAACGTCGATTTTCGACCCACTCGAAGGGTCGCTCTTCGTACTCGAGCGGGATACCCGCAGACACCGTGCGCACGACGAAGCGCGCCGCGCTCGCGTCGCTGTTGGGTGTGAGTTGCAATGCGCCGAGGCCGATCGCGCGGTTCAATCGCTCGGTGTCGCCGACCGCACACCACAGGGCCGCAGGCTCGGATTTTAGGTCGATGTGTCGTTCGACGACGACCTGGCTCATTGTCGACGAATCTAGCAAGAGACGCTGGGAAAAGCCCAATGAGCGCGGAAATGCGCGGCTTTCGGCGCAGCATGCAGGCCGTGCACGCTCCAAACGGCCGCTATAGCTGCGCTATTGCTCCCCGTTTGGCGCCTCGGGACTACACTCCGGCCCGCGATGAGGTTCCGAGCGATCGCCATGGCCAGCGAACGAAGCAACGCGGTAGGTACCGTGGAGCTCGAGTGCGCGCCCGTGGGACTGTCGCTCGTGTACCTAGGCGTGGGCGGCTTCTCCGAGGGCTATGTGCCCACGAACCAAGCGGAGAACGCCAAGCTGACCGTGCCTTGGCCCGGTCTCGCGGAAGCGTCAGTCGATGGCGAACAAGTCTTTCTGGCGCTCGATCCCAAGCTCGGGCCGCTGAATCGCTTGTGTTTGGTCAATTTCTCGACCGGCAACACGGCGCATCACCACAAGCTGTACCGTCGACGTTTGCTGGTGCGCCTAGCGACGGTCGGCGCAGCGTTGAGCGGCGCGCTGATCGCGAGCGGCGCAGCGTTTCGTTTGGCGCCAGGCACGAGCGCGGTGAGTGCGCTCGGCATCGCGCTCACCACTGCCGCCGCGCTGTGCGTGCTCGGCTTGTTCGCCGATCAACTGCTGAAGAGCGGCGGCCTAGAGGGGTCAATGGCGCGCGAGGCGTTCATCGCCGAGCTCTCGGGCTTCGTGCCCAGTCTCGTGCGTTCGCCGCTCGCGCCGCCCCGCTCGAGCCCCCCAAAAACACCCCCGATCGCGCTATTTCAAGGCTTTTTACCGCGCACCACCGCGGCCATCGTGATGAGCTTGACGGCACTGACGCTGGCCTTCGTGCTCATGGTGCGCTGGCTTTTGACGTCGGATCCCGCGCACGAGCTGGCCTCGCATCTGCCCAGGATCAACGACCAAGCCCAGTTGCAAGCGCAGGCTCAAGCCCCGCTCGCCGACGTCCCGCGAGCCGCGCCCACCGCGGCGCCCGCCGAACCCGTGAAGACAGCGCAGCCGGCCGCGTCGTCCGCGGCGGCAGCCAGCGCAGCGGGGGCCGCGGAGAGCGCCGCGGCTTGTCGTTGCAGGCGCTCCGACTCGCTGCTTTGGCAGAATCCAATCCCGCGGCTCAGCGTGCTCACGCTGTCGCAACATGTGCGTCGCGGTCGTGAAGAGGACGAACGCAAAGACAAAAACTATTTGGAGCTCGTCGTCGGCATCGTCAACAATTCCGCGGACCCGCTGCGTGACGTCTCGTTGATCGTCGAGTTCTTCGAGAAGGACCCGCCGCCCTCGAACAAGCGCTATTCGACGGCGACGCGGCCGCTTTTTTTCGAGGGCCCGCTGTTGTCGGGGCAAGCCATCAAATGGGACGTCGAGGCGCGCGGTACCGAGTTCGAGGTGCACAACCCTCAGGGCGGTGACATTGGCGTCGAGGGTGATACGGCAGCGCCCACCAATTTGCTGGCTGATTTGCTGCACGCGCACAATCGCCCCGTGCGCATGCACGGCGCGATGCTCCTGACGTTCTTCGGCGACCCGCGCGCAAAGGACGCGATTTTGGAGCTGCGCGAAGCGCTCCGCGAAGACGAAGCGCCGTACCTCGACCGGCTACTGCAGGCCGTGGGCGACGTGCACGCTTGCGCGCTCAAAGTCAGTGATTTCGGCGAATCCCGCTCAGTGTCAGCCTGTGTCTTCAATGCCAGCAAGGAACCGCGCAAGGATCTCGGGTTGCGCGTGCGCGCGCTCGACGCCGCCGAGCTCAGCGAGAATCCCTCCGGCGCGCCTCCAAACGTGCTCGCAGAGGCGACGCTCGCGGTGCCCGGCGAGCTTGCGCCTGACACCGGCGTGCGCGTGAACGGAGAGTTCGATCTCGGCGGCACGAAGCCGCTCGCGTTCGAAGCATTCGCGGATCGAAGCGACCTGCTGCCGCGTTGAGCCAAGCGCTGCCTGCCGGGCGTGAACGAGCAAGTGTGGGCTCTTGAATGCTCGCCAAGCGCGTCGCGGGCTGGATTTCAACGGCTGACGGCGTCGGCGGCCGCTTTTTCATTTCAAGTCTGAAGTTTAAACTTAAACATCAGACTTCGCGGCGCGAGAGAGTATGAGGCTCGCACTTTCGTTGACGTCCATCTCGAGAAAATCCGATGCGTCGATATGGGCGGACGCGCTCAAGTTGGCGATGCGTGGCGACCCGGACAATTCGTCAACTGGCCGAGGTCAGAGCTCGACCTTTGCTGCCGGCATGGCGATGCTGGCTTGCTGATACATTTGCAACAGCCCAGGCTTGTCATTGGCCTTCGCGAGTGCCTCTTCGGGCGCGACGAGGCCGTCTTTCACCAGCCGAAATAGGCTGTCATTCATCAGCGCCATGCCCAACTTCCGGCCCGTTTGCATGATCGACGGGATTTGAAAGATCTTCTGTTCACGGATCAAGTTCGAGATCGCGGGCACGCCGAACATGATCTCCCAAGCTGCTGCGCGGCCTCCGCCGATCTTTTTGCACAGCATTTGGGCCATCACGCCCTTCAAGCTGTTGGCGAGCATGACGCGGATCTGTGCCTGCTGCTCGGGCGGATACTGATCGATGATGCGGTCGATCGTCGCGGGCGCGGACGACGTGTGCAACGTGCCGAATACCAAATGGCCCGTCTCCGCGGTTTCGAGCGCGATGGCGATGGTCTCGAGATCGCGCATTTCACCGAGCAGTACGATGTCCGGATCTTCACGCAGCGCGGCGCGCAGCGCCTTTTTGAAGGAATCCGTGTGCTCACCGACTTGGCGCTGATTGATCAGGCACTTCTTGTTCGGGTGCACGAACTCGACCGGATCTTCGATGGTGATGATGTGATCGCTGCGGTTGCGATTGATGTAGTCGATGAGCGCGGCGAGCGTCGTGCTCTTGCCGGAGCCAGTCGGCCCGGTGACGAGCACTAGACCTTTGGGCAAATGGCACAGGGACAGCACTTCTTTCGGAATGCCGAGATCCTCCACCGACAAGATTTTGCTCGGGATGACGCGAAATACGGCGCCGATGCCCTTCAAATCGACGAAAAGGTTGGCGCGAAAGCGGCACACGCCTTGGATCTCGTAGGCAAAGTCGCTGTCGTGCGTGCGCGCGAATTCCTCGCGGTTCCGATCCGGCACGATCGGCATGATCATGCGCTCCATGCTGTCTTGGGTGAGCGGGGGGAAGCCGGGCAGCTGCTGCATCTCGCCGTCTTTGCGGATCATCGGCGGCGACGAGATCGACATGTGCAGATCGGAGCCTTTCAGCTCGACCAATTTGTTCAGCAGGCGATCGATCTCCCCCGTGGGTTTGCCGCTGACGGGTCCCATGCTGATGCGGGCTTCGGGGCTCGGCGCGCGGCTCGGCACACGCTCGATCTCCGTTTCGATGATGCTCGCGTTCGGCGCGGCCATGGCTGGCATCGCGCCGAACGACGGCGAGGGCATGGGTGCGGGCATGGCCGCTCGCGGCGCGGGTCTGCCGCCGGCGTTGTCGCACTGGTCGAGGAAGAAGAAGGCCGACAATTGCCCGCCCTTCATCTCGGCACGCGCGCGCGCGGGGCCTTTGTCCTCCAATGGGAATTCCCACTCCGCGTAACCCGAGCTCAGGCTGCGCCGTGCTTCGGGCGGCATCACCGCATCGATCATGAGCTGAATGCGGTCGCTCGTTTGCGGGTCGCCGCGCACCTCGGTTTCGCCTTGGGGCATCACGACCACGGTGCGCCGCCCGGGGATCAGTCGCAGCTCGCTGCCGCCAACTGACAAGGTGCGTTTCAACAACTCGACGATAGGTGACGGCATGGCAAGCCCGTAACGATGCCCGAGACCTGCGGCGCTTGGCAAGGCACCCAAGATCGCGCATTCGATCTCGGGCCGTTTGGCCGCTCAGCGGGTATCAGGCGTGGATGTATACGACCGTGCCGCGCTCTTTGTTTACCACGCCGTGCCAGTCCGCCGGGACGGTTGGGTCGGTCCACTCGAACAGCCATGCGGCGTCGATCGGCGCCAAATTCACGCAGCCATGGCTCCTGATCTTGCCGAAATCGTCGTGCCAATAGGTGCCGTGCAGGGCAAACCCCTTGTGAAAATACTGCACGAACGGCACGTCCCGCAGGTTGAAGGAGTCGCTCTGATCTTCGTCCCCGTCCATCGTGGAGCTGACTTCTTTTTGGTAGACCATGAACGTGCCGCGCACGGTGGCGCTGGCCTTTTCCATCGCGTCGTCGGAATACGGTCCGCTCGGGCCCATGCCGCCGCGACCCGTGCTGACGAGCGTGGCGTACACGGCACGTGTGCCGATGTAAGCGACCAAGCTCTGCTCGCGGATGGAGATGTCGACCCATTTGCGGTCGCCCGTCGCAAAGCTCGGAAAGGAGGTGCGCGCGGGCAAAATGCGCAAGCCGACCTCGGGCGCGAAGCCGCCGTCGCGAGTTTCCATGAACCCCCCGGCGTGATGCTTGCCTGTCAATTTCACGCCTTCGCGGTAGCCATACGAGCCACGCCCGATCGGATTGCCTTGTGCGTCCGCGCCGTACTTCGGCGCATAGTGATCTTTCACGAATCCGACCGGTAGCGTCTCACCTTCCTGCAATTCGATGCCGTGAAATTCGCTCGGTGTGACGAGCTTCACGCGGTCCAGCGCGATGATGTCGAGCTCGGTCGTGAGCCCAAAGGCGCGGTTTTCCCAGATGAAATTCTTGGAGATCGCGAAGCCGCTATCGGCGCTGGACGGGCCCGCGTCGACCAAACGGCGCAGCGGCTGCTTGACGCCGTACGGCTTGTCGAGCTTTTGGCCGTTGCGCAAAAAATCAGGTGGCTCACCGAGCTCGCCAACCAAGCTCTGCTTGCTCTCGGCACGGATGCGTTCCAAAAAATTAGCC
>DATHOI010000535.1:0-3649 GCA_035485095.1 Polyangiaceae bacterium
TCATTCGTCGCAGTTCGCGTGATTCGTCGCAGTTCGCGTGATTCGTCGCAGTTCGCGTGACTCGTCGCAGTGCGCGTGACTCGTCGCAGTGCGCGTGACTCGTCGCAGTGCGCGTGACTCGCCGCAGTGCGCGCGACTCGCCGCCCTTCGCGGCTCTGGGTGCGAGGCTTCTGCGGCAAGGGTTAGGGCTTGCCCGCGCCGCTTGCGCGGCCTCAGGGACTTATGCGCCCACGCCCAGATCAGGGAGAGAGTGCGGGGGGCTCACCAGTAGAATGTCGCGCCGACGCGAATTAGGCCGGCGCCGGAGGTGTTGGTCACGCGGTGCGTGTTTGGATCTTCGAACTCGGGGGCGGAGTTGGCGAGGTCATCGGTGCGGCTGCGAACGAGGCCGAGGATGTCACCGCCGAGCGCGATGTTGCGCGTGACACGCACTTCGACGCCGAGGCCGGCTTGGCCGCCGAAGTACGAGTAGTGTTCGTCATACTGCGGGAACGGCGTTTGGCCGGCGTGCGGGGCGATGGTGACGTCTGCGCCACTGAAGCCAATGCCGCCGAGCGCGTAGACTTGTATTACGTCGTGCGGGTTGAAGAACACGAGGGTGTTCAAGAGAAGCGCCGCCTCGCTGCGTGAGTAGCCGTTGAAATCAGTGCCGGACAGCAAATCCACCCCCGCCTCGAAGGCTAGAGGCGGCAAGGGTCGATAGCGAAACGAGAAGCCGAGGCCGCCCATGCCAGCGTTCGAGGCCCGCCCGGGTTTGTTGCCAATGATCGCGTCCTCGAGGTGCAGATTGAAACCCCACTCGTGAAATGGATGGCGACGACGCGGCACCGGCGGAGGCGGCGTGTACTCGGGCCGATCGACGAAAACGGTGGGCTCGCTCCGCGGACCGAGCGGCGGATACGACGGCGGCCCGAACGGGGGCGTCTGATCCGGCGGCGGAGCCGGTTGCCAGGGGCCTGGGCGTTCTCCGGTTGGCGGGCTCGGTGGCGGTGGCGGTGGTTGGGGTGGCGCGCCGTCCTCACAGAACCAGCCATCGGGGCAGTCCGCAGCCAGGGCGGCTTTCGGAGCTAAGGCAACGAACGCAAACAACAAAGCGAAGGCGGGGCACCGCGACATTCGGCAAAAAGCTCCTTGAGCCGGTGAACGGCTCGCCCAAGCAGGGTAGCAACCTCGGTGCCAGTTGCCAGCAGCGAAAATCCGGGCCGAAAATGCCGTCCGCGCGTGTTTCTCCGTAACTAGTCGTTTACACCGGTGTGGCACTGCGAATACGGGGCGTACACGAGTCCATGGGCGCAGTCGTCATCAAAGCAGGTCACGTGCAACCGGTCTGGGCCGGTCACCCCTGGGTGTTCGCTCAGGCCATCGATCGCATCGAGGGCGGTGCCCTACCGGGCGATGAGATCTTGGTGCGCGACGCGCGCGGCAACACGCTCGGACGCGGCCTGTATTCGCCTGGCTCAGCGATCCCGGTGCGGCTCTTCACGCGTGATGAAAAGACGCCCATCGACGGCGCGCTGTTCAGCGATCGCATTACGCGCGCGATCGCACGGCGCGCAGCGCTCGGTTTGCCGTCCGCGGCCACGAGCGCAGTGCGGCTCGTGCACGCCGAGGGCGACGACCTGCCGGGGCTCGTGATCGACCAATTGGGCGACGTGGTCGCCGTGCAGCTCGGGACGATCGGCCTGAAGCGTCGCGAAGGCGTGATCCTGGACTTGATTTCGCGGCTCTTGAAGCCGCGGGCGATCGTCGACCGCACACCGCTCACGCACGCCAAAACGGAAGGCTTCACGCCCACGCACGGCGTCGTGCGCGGCGACACGACGCTCGACGCCTTCGAGTTCAGCGAGCGCGGGCTCAAGTTTCGCATCCCGTTTTCTCTGGGGCACAAAACCGGGTTCTACGTCGACCAACGGCCACTCCGCGCGCGCATCGAAGAGTTGTCGCGCGGGCGGCGCGTGCTCGACACGTACAGCTTCGTCGGCGCGGTGGCTTTGTCGGCGGCGCGCGGCGGTGCCAGTGAAGTGCACGCGGTAGACGCGAGCGCGCCGGCGCTCGAGGTCGCCGCCGAATGCGCCGCACTGAACGGCCTTTCTACGCGCGTCGTCTTCGAGCGCGCGGACGCCGTGGAGAGCTTGAATCAAGCGGGTCGGAAGGGCGGTTACGATCTCGTGATCTGCGATCCGCCCAAGCTTGCGCCGTCACGCGCCACGAGAGCCCGCGCCGTCGACAACATGCGAAAGCTCGCGGCGAGCGGCTGCCGCGCCACGCGTCCGGGCGGGTTGCTGGTCGTGTGCTCCTGTTCCGCCGCTATCGGACTGAACGAGCTCACGCGCGCCGTCGCCCTCGGCGCGCGTGACGTGGGCGCGCACGCGCTCGTGCTCGAGCGCTTCTTTCAAGGCCCCGATCACCCGGTGCCGGCCGCTTTTCCCGAAGGTTTGTACTTGTGCTCTCTGCTCGTGGAAGTCGTCGCGGGTTGAATCATGTTGCCCATTAGTGCGTTGCCGAAGCTCGCGCCGAAACGGTTACGCGGCATCTTGTTCGACCTCGACGATACGTTGCTCGATCACGCAAAATTGACCGAGGCCGCGTACTCGTCGCTATTTCGCCTGCGCGAGGCCGGGTTCGAAAGCTACGCCGTGACCGGGCGCCCCGCGGGCTGGGCCGCAGTCATCGCTCGGCAATGGCCGATCGACGGCGCCGTGGCGGAAAATGGCGCGCTCGCGTTCGTCGCGGACGAACGCGGCTTGCACACGCTCGACCCCGTCGAAAGCTCGGAGCGGTTGCGACGACAAAAAGCACTCTCTGCTCTCGTGGCACAGGTTCAAACGGAGTTCCCGGAGCTCGTCCCCGCCGACGACGTGCCGTTGCGACGCACGGACTTCACATTCGACATCGGCGAGCAGCAGCGCGTGCCACGAGAGCGTGTCAGCGAGGTGAAGAGATTCGCAGAGTCGCGCGGTGCGAGCACATTGGCTTCGAGCGTGCACCTGCACTTGAGCTTCGATCGCGAAGACAAGGCGTCGGGCGCCGTGCGCCTGATCCGATCGCTGCGGTCGCTCGACCCGACCTCGATCCTCGCGCGCTATGCGTTCATCGGCGACAGCGAGAACGACGCCGCGTGCTTCGCGGCCTTCCAGCACAGCATTGGCGTGCGCAATTTGAGCGGGCACCCGACGCTAACACCGCGTTATCTGACGGTGCGAGAGCGCGGAGCCGGCTTCGTGGAAGCCGTGTCGGCGCTGCTCGAGGCCGGCCGCGCCCCGGCCCCGCGCTGAACACACGAAGCCCGGTCGGGAGCTCGCTCGACCGCCCCTCAGAAATGCTACAAAGCCGCTTCGATGATCACCGAGAGCGAGCTCGTCAGCAGTGGCCGTGATTTTCTGTATCCGAACTACCGTCAGCCCCCGTTCGTATTCGTGCGTGGGCAAGGCTCGGTTCTGTGGGACGCGTCCGGTAAGCGCTACTTGGATCTGTACGCGGGCATCGCCGTCAGCACGCTGGGCCACGGGCACCCGAAGCTGAGCGCAGCCATCGCAGCGCAAGCCGCACAGCTTTTGCACGTCTCGAATTATTTTTTCAACGAGCCGAACGTGCGCTTGGCGAAGACGCTGTGTCGCCTGACCGGGATGGACCGCGCGTTCTTTTGCAA
>DATHOI010000536.1:0-12449 GCA_035485095.1 Polyangiaceae bacterium
CGAGTACGGAGACTAAGTCGCGTTGCTCCATGGCGTCGAGCAAGCTGCGGTAGTCCGGGCGCACCAAGAGTAGCCCGCGCAAGCTCGAGCGTAGGTCACCGCACAGCAAGAGCCCGGCGCGGTCCGCGCTCATTTGCATGAGGCGATGCGCCGCAACCAGGTTCTCGTTGACCAGCGAGAGCGCCCCCTCGGTCGTGCCGGGGCGCGCGGGCTTGCGTTGTCCGCGCTCGAAGCGAATCAGCGCATCCAAACCCTTGCGCAGTGCAGGTTCGGGAATCCGCTCCAGCACCTTCGTCACACCCGCGCCGAGGGGGATCCCTTTCACGAAGGGCAACAGGCCGAGCAGCAATTCGACGCCGCCTTTGGTGTGCGCAAAGGCGCCGGCCCAAACGTCGCTCGAGGTCACGCGCGTCAAGCCGAGCTTGAGGTGCAGTGCTTCGGCGCCGAAGGCGAAGAACAGCTCGGCCTCGCTCATCGCGTACGGTGAGGCTTGGTCCAAATGCGCTTTTCCGAGCAGAATATAGGGTGTGCCGCCCTCGTAGCCGCGTAGCCCTATCGATTTTTTGCCGCGTGATACGTAGGCGTGCAGCGTGGGCAACGCGAACGCCAAGCGCGCTGCAGCGAGCGCGCGGCTTGCTTCGGGTTGCTCGCTTGGATTGAGCGCCTCACAGTAGTCGCTGAGCGCCACCTGATCGGGCTCGGGCGCGAGCGCGATTAGTTTTTGCACTCCGACGACGAGCGAGCCCTGGCCTCGAGCCAGCGGATGGCTGAGCGCGGTTTCAACGAGCAGCGGCGATAGCGCCGCTGCGGGTGGCTTCGGTGCCAAGCCCGTGGCTCCCGGCTGCACGCGTGTCTCGAGGCGCGCCAGACCATGCACCTGAAGCACGTCGTGTAGTTCGAGATCTCGTGGGTCCGCCGTCGTGCTCGCAAGTCGCGTTGCCACTGCAAAGGGCGCCAACCGCAGTTGATCGCGCGCGGTCTCTTCGTCGGCGGATGGAGTTTCCTGGCTCCGGCGCTGCAATGCTAGAGCAAATGGCAGGGACGCCTCGCCCAGATCGAGCAACGCTCGCACCAGCAGCGCGGCCGCGTCGCTCGAAAATTGCCAGCGCTGCCACAGCTCCGCGAGACCGTCCGGAGTGAGCTGCCCGGCTGATAGCGCGCGGCTCAGCTCGGCGCGATCGAGTGGCGACGCCGCTTCGCTCCGATCGGCCAGCGCCAACAGGCGCGCAAAGCGGGCGCGCCGACTACCGGACTCGATCGCAGCATGAAGTAGATCCAGACTGCGAGCGGCGTCGTCGCGCTCGCGCTCTCGGCTCAGCCAAAGGCGGCGCGCGGCCTCCAAAAGCCGTGCTTTCGGCTCACCGATCGCGATCAGCTCGAAGGCATCGCGCGTCGCCTCGGCGTCGGCTCGGCGACTCAAGAAGGTCGCTTTCGAACCGCGCAATTCCGTCTTCTCGCCTTGTGCGTGTTGGCTCAGCGTGCCGGCGTCGAGTGCGCTGTACGTCAAGTCGAAGACCTTGGACCAGGCGACGACCGCTGCGCGCCGGTCGGTCACGAACAGGTACGGCTCGCACTGAGATTCCCCGATCAAGTGCGACGCCAGCGAAACCGTGTTCGAGCCGTGCAGCCAGCACACGAGGGTCTCTCCGATTGCGAGCTCGCGACCGAGCCATGCCCGGCCGAGCTCGTCGGGCGCGTGGACCAGGCGCGACGTTTTCAAGTCGGCGCCGCGCTCGCCGCCGGCCGACGCCAAGCGACCGAGCGCAATCAGGCGCTCGACTGCGCTGCGGCGACCCGCCGGGATGAGCAACGTCTCGCGCTCGAAGCACAAGCGGTCCCGGACGCGACCGGATTCGAGCCGCAAATCTCCGCGCGTTAGCAGATCGACCTTGAGCCCGTTGAAGCGGTCCCGCGCGGCCGCGAGCCACAGCCCGCTTTTCGTGAGCAGCAGCGTGGCGCGCGCTCGCCCGCCGTTCGGCAGCAACACGTCGCCATCCAGGCGCACGCGCTCGAGCACTTTGCCCAAGGCGTGTTCTTCCGCAAATTCTAGGGCCGAGTTGGTCATGAGGAGGGCACGCCGACCGAGCTTTCGAGCTTCGCGCCGTGCCGTCCCATGCTACACCTGCGGGCCGAGCCATGGCGTCCAGTAGCAATACTTCTTCCGAGTTGAGGTCCGCGTTTCTGAGCTTCTTTGGCAAGAATGGCCATGAGATCTGCCCGAGCGGGCCGGCCGTTCTTGCCAATGATCCGTCGTTGATGTTCGCCAACGCCGGTATGGTGCAGTTCAAAGACGTCTTCCTCGGGCGGGAGAAGCGCAGCTACAAGCGCGCCACGACGAGCCAAAAGTGCATTCGCATCAGCGGCAAGCACAATGACTTCGAGGCCGTTGGGCCTTCGCCGCGTCATCACACTTTTTTCGAGATGCTCGGCAACTTCAGCTTTGGTGACTACTTCAAAGAAGAGGCCATCGTCTTTGCGTGGGATTTTCTGACCAAGGAGCTCGCGCTGCCGCCCGAGCGCATGATCTTCACCTACTTCAACGGCGACAACGGCGTACCGGAGGACACCTTCGCGCGTGACCTGTGGTTGAAGTTGACTGGCTTTGGTCCGGACCGCGTGCGCGGTCTCGGCAAGGACGACAACTTTTGGCAGATGGGCGAGACGGGCCCGTGCGGGCCGTCCAGCGAAATCTTCTTCTGCAACGGGCCGAACGTCGATCTGAGCCTGTTCGGCCAAGAGCAAACGGTCGAAGGCTTCGGTTGGATGGAGATCTGGAATCTGGTCTTCATGCAGTTCGACCGCAGCTTTGTCGGCGGCGAGTACAAGCTCGACCCGCTGCCAGCGCCGAGCATCGATACGGGTGCCGGCCTCGAGCGTCTCGCTTGCGTGACGCAGGGCAAAACCAGCAACTACGACACGGATCTGTTGCGCGCCCTGGTCGACCGCGCGAGCGAGCTGTCGGGTAAACCGTACGGCGGCACCATGGCTCCCGACGATGTCTCGATGCGTGTGATCGCCGATCACGCGCGCACGACGGCGATCCTAATCGCAGAAGGCGTGATGCCCGACCGCAGCGGTAAGGAATACGTGCTGCGTCGCGTGATGCGCCGCGCGATCCGCCACGGGCACCGCCTCGGCATCGAGAAACCGTTTTTGCACGACGTGGCCCTGCGCGTGGTCGACGAAATGGGCGCTGAGTACCCGGAGCTCCGTGAACGGCGTGATCACATCGCGTCCGTCGCCGAGGGCGAGGAGGTGCGCTTTCGTCAGACCATCGAGCGCGGTTTGTCGCTGCTCGAGGAGCGCTTCGACGTCATGGCTACGGAGGGCAAGACCACGCTGTCCGGCGCTGATGCCTTCCAGCTGTATGATACGTACGGCTTCCCGCTCGATCTCACCAACGTGATCTGCAGCGAACGCGGTTTCGCCGTCGACGAAGCGGGCTACGACGCCGCGCTCGAAGAAGCGCGCAAACGCTCTGACTTCAAGAGCAGCGATCACGCGATCGAGTCCGTGTATCGCGAAGCGCTGGCAGCAGTGCCGGGCGGCTCCGTGCGCTTCACGGGCTACGAGAAGGATCGCGATCAGTCGAGCTTGGTTGCGATCGTGAAAAATGGCGCGCTCGCGCGCGAAGCCGAAGCGGGCGATGCGGTCGAGCTCGTTTGCGAAATGACGCCATTTTACGGCGAATCTGGCGGCCAAGTGGGCGACCAGGGCGTGATCTCGAGCGACTCCGCGAAGGTCATCATCGATGACACGCTCAAGCCCGTGAACGGCCTCGTCGTGCATCGCGGTCGGGTCGAGTCCGGCACGCTGCGTGTGGGTGAGCGCGTCGAATTGGCCGTCGACAGCGCGCGTCGCGACCGCACGCGCCGCAATCACTCCGCGACGCACCTCCTGCATTGGGCACTGCGCAGCGTGCTCGGCTCGCATGCGCAGCAAAAGGGCTCGCTGGTCGGTCCCGAGCGTTTGCGCTTCGACTTCACGAGCCCGCGGGCAATGACGCCCGAAGAGCTATCGAAGGTCGAAGATCTAGTGAACCAACGCACGCTCGCCAATCACACCGTGCGCACCGAAGTGCTTAATATGGATGAAGCGCGTGCGCGCGGCGCGATGATGATCTTCGAAGAGAAGTATGGAGATGTCGTGCGCATGTTGAGCATGGCCGAGTCGACCGAGCTGTGCGGCGGCACTCATGCGCGGGCCACGGGTGACATCGGCCTATTCAAGATCATCAGCGAGCAAGGCGTTTCAGCCGGCGTACGCCGCATCATCGCGGTCACGGGCGACGGCGCGCTGGCCTATCTGCGCGAGGTCGAGGCGTCGCTCGCCAAGGTGGCGGGCCTTGCCAAGGCATCCCCGACGAACTTGGCGGACAAGGTCGAGAAGCTCTTGCAGCACGAACGCGCCCTCGAAAAACAGGTCGACGACTTGCAGCGCAAGCTCGCGACCGGCGGTGGGAGCGGCGGCGGCATCGACTCCTTGCTCGGCAAAGCACGCGACATCTCGGGCGTGAAGGTGCTCGGCGTGCGTACCGAAGTCACCGACCGCGGCGCGCTGCGTGAGCTCGCCGAACAGTTGCGTGACAAGCTCGGGCCGAGCGTGGTGCTCGTCGGTTCGGAGACGGAAGGCAAAGCGCAGCTCGTGCTAGCGGTCGCCAAGGGCCTCACCGATCGCCTCAAGGCGGGCGACTTGATCCGCAACGCGGCGCAGATCGTGGGCGGTTCCGGAGGCGGTCGTCCGGACATGGCGCAAGCCGGCGGCAGTGACATCGCTCGCCTCGATGAAGCGATCGAGTCGATTTACCAGAGCGTCGGTCAGGGCGCTGAAATCAGGCCGAGCGCTTAGCCCCGGCCCGGCACTTACGCAGGGTTGGCGCCTGGCGCAGAGAGCCCCCAAAATACGGGCTCCGGCTGCAACTCCACGCCGAAGCGAGCGGTGACCCCGGAGCGCACGCGCTCGGCGAATCGGATTACGTCCGCGGCGCGCGCGCCCTCGTGGGCCACGATCGCGAGCGCGTGTTTCGTCGATAGCCCGACGCTCCCGTCGCGGGTGCCACGCGGAAAGCCGGCGTGCTCGATCAACCAACCTGCCGAGAGCTTCAGCGAGCCGTTTGCTTGCGGAAAGCTCGGCACGTCGCCTTCGCCCCGGGCGCGCGCCGAGAACGTCTGGAACGCTGTATTCGACAAGACCGGGTTCACGAAGAACGAGCCGCAGCTCCGCGAATTCGGGTCACTTGCGTCGAGCAACATCGATTTCGCGCGCCGCAAGGCGAGCACGGCCTCGCGCACGTCCGCGAGTGACGGGGCGCTCGAATTGTTCGCACCGAACCAACGTTCGAGCTCGGCGTAGCGGATGGCCGGCGGAGCGTCGCGCAGCAAGCGAAAGTCCACCGCCGTGACTACGAAGCGAGCGGGCTCGCGCGATTTGAATCGGCTGTCGCGATACCCAAACTGGCACTCGGCGGCGCTGAGCTCGATGCGTTCTTCGCGCTGACGGTCGAACGCCACGACGCGCACAATCGTCTCACTGACTTCTTGGCCGTACGCGCCGACGTTTTGAATCGGTGTGGCTCCAACGCGCCCTGGAATTCCACTCAGGCACTCTAGCCCCTGATAGCCGCGTGAAACCGTGGTCGCGACGAATTCATCCCAGGGCTCACCGGCGGCAGCTCTGACCTCGACGTGCGTGTGGTCCGAGGCGACGTCGATGCCGCGCATGGCCATTTCGATCACGAGACCCGCGAAGCCCGCGTCGGCGACTACGATGTTGCTGCCGCCGCCGAGCACGCGCACCTCGAGCTCTCGAGCACTGGCCCAGGCGAGGGCGGCGCCGAGCTCTTCCTCATTGGTCGCCCGCACGAAGTGCGCCGCAGGGCCGCCGACCCCGAGCGTAGAACGCGGGGCAAGCTCGATCTGCGCTTCGATCTTCAAGGCGCCTCGACGATAATTCGCGGCCGGGCGCTGAGCAATGTCTTGGCATGCGCCGTCACTGCTGGTGCGGCTTCTTCTTCCGTGCGGAGGCCGTCTTGGCGAGGCCCGGCTTGGGGAATGAGTCCGGCTCGACGACACCCGAGCGCGAACGCGCGCGCTCACTCAGGAAGCGTCGAGCGTCTGCGCTCATCTCGACATCCGTGAGCGGAAGGCTCGTGAGAGCATCGGCCAGCGCGACGGATCGTTCGACGGCGCTCGCGTTCGAGTTCAACAGCACCATGGCTTTGCCCACCACCGTGCACAAGCCGCCCGCGAAGGGCACCTTCCCTTGGACCTTGCCGCGGAAGGTGCGCGTGCGGACCTCGAGCCCGGCGCGGGCCGCGATGCCCAGGAGCTCGTCGAACAATCGTGCCGGGTCCACCTCGGCCATTTTACTCGGAAAGCGAGGCAAGCAGGCCCAATCCCGGTGCCCCGCCCGGAAAGGCCGAAAATACGGCGCTTTCGCAGACCAGGGCCGGCGTGCTATCTCGTCAGCGTGGAAGGTGTCCTGCCGACGGCGGGAGCGAATGTGCGCTTCCCCGGAGGCACCTTCAGGCAGTGAGAACGCAAGTTCTCTCCCATAACGAAAGAGTCGACAGCGTATGACGTTCACGGAAGCCGCGGCGCAGGTTTTGCGCCTCGTAGGTAAGCCGCTCCATTATAAAGAAATCACCGACGTAGCGATCGAGAAGAATCTGCTCAGTCACGTCGGCAAGAGCCCCGAGGTCACCATGGGCGCGCGCCTCGCTGCGCTGGTGAAGAAGGGCGACAAAGAAAATCCGCTCGTGCGCATCAAGCCTGGCGTGTTCGCGTTGCGCGAATGGGACCCAGCGATGATCGAGAAGGGCTTGGCAGACCGCACGCCCGCGCTCGAGCGCCTGGCCGCTCAGGGCTACACGGGCGAGCCCGACGTAGACACCGTCGAAGAGCCGGCTTCGGAGGCGTCCAGCTCGCCCCACGCGTCGCACGTGACCTTCGACGATGAAGAAGGAGGCTCTGGTACTCCGGACGAAGGCGAACGGTCGCGGGCCGAGCTTGCGGCTCACGCCACCGAGCTCTTCGCGTCCGAGGACGACGACGACGAGCCGATTTTTGGTGGTGCGGCAGAGGCTGCACCCAGCGCAAACGACGCAGCGCTCGCGGACGCGAACGGATCGCGCCGTCGCCGTCGCCGTCGCGGTCGTGGTCGCCCGGGCGAAGAACGCGGCGGCGACGATTTGCCGTCTTATACCGTCTCCGACGCGCCCGCGGTGTTGCCGGCAGAGCTGACGCAAGAGCTCGAAGCGCGCAGCAGCAACGGCGAGCCGCGTGCCGAGCGCGCGGATCGTCCGCGTCGCGATGTGGAGCGCGCCGACCGCGGTCCGGATCGCGGTGGCGATCGCGATCGCGGTGGCGACCGCGATCGCAGTGGCGACCGCGATCGCGGGCGTGACCGCGGTGAGCGCGGCCCGAGTCGTGACGACCGCGGATTTTCACGCGACGCGCGCGCCGAACAGACTGGCCCGATGGACGACTTGGTCGGCCGTGATCTCGCCGACGCGGTGGAATCAGTGCTGCTCGGGTTCGATCGGGGTCGAGGACCGGTGGCGGTTCAAACGTTGGCCGAGGCCGCGCAACGTCGCGGTCGCTTGGCAGGCGATCAGGCTGCCACCCAAGGGCTCTTGCTCGCAGCAGCGCGCACGGACAACACGCGCGCGTTGGCACGCGGCGAGCGCCCGCGGTTCCGCATCTCGGGCACTCGCCTCGGCCTCACCGAATGGCAGCTCGACGGCGAGCTCGCTCGCTTGGAGCGCGATCTGTTGCAGACCGCGGAGCGCTACCGCGAGGTCGTGCGCCGCTCTTTCGCCCGCTCCTTGCAGGATCTTTCGCATCGCGGCTTGGGCGAGCTGCTCACCCTGGTCCTGGAGCGCCTTGGTTTCTCGGAGCTGACGCAGGTTCGGCGGCCCGGGTTGCACGGCGCGGAGCTGCACTTGTCGGGCAAAGCGCGCGGTCCGTCAGGCGATCTGCGGACCGCCGTCGTCGTGCGACGTGACGGTCGCGAGGTCGGCCGCGAACGTGTCACGGAGCTGCGCGGCGCCTTGCATCACTACGGTCCGGCTCTTGCCGGCTTGATCATCACCACGGGCCAAGTGCTGAGCGGCGCGCGCGAAGAAGCGGCGGCGCCAGGTGCCAGTCCGGTTTCGGTGATCGACGGCGCGGGTCTCGTGCGCTTGTGTGAAGAACACGAGATCGGGCTGCTCGCGACTCGCATCGCGTTGCCGCACCCGGATCTCGATCTCTTGGACGCGCTGCGTGGCTAAGCACGGGCTGGCTGCGGCGCTGCTCGCTTTGCTCGCGGGGGCCTGCGCAACGCCGCCGCCAGCGTCGCGTTTTCCGAACGCGGAGGCCGCGCTCGACCGCATGCGGGCGACCACCGCTTGCAGCCGAGCGCTAACGAGCGAAGCCAAAATCGACTACTTTGGTGAAGCTGGCCGCATTCGGGGCAGCCTCTTATACGTCGTGGCAGTGCCGGACAGGTTGCGTCTCGACATCGTCAGCCCGTTCGGCGCCACGGTTTCGACCGTGACCTCGGACGGTCAAGACTTTGCACTCTTCGATCTGCGCCAAAAGCAATTTTTGCGCGGGCCCGCCAACGCCTGTAACCTCGGTCGCTTCACGCACGTGCCGGTGCCACCGACGGCGCTGGTGCAACTCCTGCGCGGCGAGGCGCCAGTGCTCGTGCACCAGCCGACCGAGGCGAGTATCGCTTGGGAGTCGGGTGAATACGTGGTGCGCATCGCGAGCACGCGCGCGGCGACAGAAGAAATTCACCTCGTGCCCGTCGCGCAAGACTACGCCTTGCCCTACACCTCCCAGCGCGTGCGCGTGACCGAGGTACGCGTCGTGCAACAAGGCATCGAGCTGTATCGTGCTCAATTGGTGGGGCACCACCCGGCGAAAATGTCGGGGCCGCGCCTCGATCCGGACGGCCTCGATCCGCCAGTGCCTCCGAGCGGCCCAAGCTGTCAGGCCGAGGTACCGGGCCGGCTACGCTTACAAGTGCCCGATGGCAACCAGGACGTGATCCTGGAAAATGTCGATGTTTCGCAGAATCCGCCGCTCGACCCGGGTCTGTTCCACCAGGCTCCCCCAGGCGGGGTACGGGTACGCTATTCTCCGTGTTCGGAGTAAGCGCCGTTCGGCGTTCAGTCTCGGAATGCTAAAGGCAGGAGCTTTTGCGCAAACCTTCAGCCACTAAGAAGCGTGAGGCAAAGCCGGTCTCTTCGCGAACCACGTCGGCTCGAGCCAGCACGCCCCCGCGCGCGACGACTCCGCCCGCGAGCAATCGCGACGCGCGCAAATTTCGACCGCCCAGCTCGGACGTGGTGCCGCGCTTCGCGGGCATCCCCAGCTTTCTGCGGCTACCCGTGTACGACGACCCGCGCACCGTCCCGGCCGTGGACGTACTTTTGTGCGGCGTGCCCTTCGACGGTGGCACGTCGTTTCGGCCGGGGGCGCGCTTCGGGCCGCGCGCGGTGCGCGAAGCTTCAGCGCTCTCGCGTCCCTTCTCCGCCGCGCTCGGTGTCGACGTATACGACGAGCTGCGCGTGGCTGACGGTGGAGACATCGCCGTTCCTCCGCATGACATGCTCGTCGCGCTGGAAGCCGTCGCCGCGCGCGCCGAGCTGGTGACTCGTTCCGGCGCAATCGGCGGCTTCATCGGCGGTGACCAGACGCTCACACTCGGCGTGCTGCGCGGCATTCAACGCGCCAAAAAGAAGGCCTTTGGTCTGCTCCACATCGACGCGCAAAGCAACGCATCGGGCGCGGTCGGTGACCCCGCGTTGCACCATGCCAGCGTGATTCGCCACGCCGTGGAAGAGGGCCTAGTCAGGCCGGATTCGACGATGCAAGTCGGCATTCGCGGTCCCTATTCATCGGCGGACGATCTGTCGTTCGCTTTGTCGCATGGCTTCGAGATCGTCAGCACCGATGAAGTGCGCTGGGACATTCACGCGGTCATCAGCCAAATCCGGAAGCTGGTCACGAAGGGCGCGCTGTACGTGTCGGTCGACGTGAGCGCGCTCGAGCCCGCGAGCGCTCCAGGTACGGCGTTTCCGCTGCCCGGCGGCATCAACATGTGGGAGTTACAGCAGCTCCTGCGGGCGCTCGTGGGCGCAGAGCTGATCGGCTTCGACGTGGTCGAGATCGCGCCGACGTACGACCCGTCCGGGATCACCGCCATCGCCGGCGTGAGCATCGTGCACGAAATTCTGGCGGCTCTCGCCGACACGCGGCGCAGCGCGCGCCCGGCGCCGTCGAGTCACCGCGCGTCGGCGCGCCGCGGCCGACGTTTTTCGCCTTGATTCAATGGTCGCCGAGCGCGACCCTTGTGCACGCAGCCTTCGGCGTCGCGTCTCGTCTTCGAAGCCCGAGCTAGTACGACGGGCGCGGCGTCAGATCGATCACGCGGACAGCCCACTCAGGATCTTGCCCGGCATGTCGCTGATGATCGCGTCGACCCCGAATCGGCTGAGCTCACGTGCCCGCGCCGGCTCGTTGACGGTCCACACGTTGACGAGCACACCGGCCTGCCTCAGGCGCGCGACGCGCCCGGCGCTGGCGAGCACCTGCTCCGGGTGCACGGCGTTCGAGCCGAGCAGCCGGAAGCCAGGCGCGTACTTCAACAAGCGTTGCTTTTCATGCACGAGCCAGCCGCGCGGCAGACTCGGAATGTGCCCTGACAACCACCAAACGAAGCGCGGGTGAAAGCTGGAGAACAGCACGGCAGGCAACGGCTGGCTCGCGACGACCTGGGCGACTCCTGCGAGCAGCAAACGCGCGTTCCGCACGTCGGATTTCAGCTCGATATTCACGCGCTGATCGTGCGTCCTCGCCCAAGCCAGCACATCCGCGAGCAGCGGCACGCGCTCGCCCGCGCCCACGTCGAGCTTTGACAGCTCGCCGCTCGGGATGTCCTCCGCGTGGCGTGATTCCGCGCCGCGGGTCACCCGGCTCAAGGTCGGATCGTGGAGCACGATCACGCGCCCGCTACCGTCGAGCCGCACGTCGAGCTCGACGCCATCGGCGCCCTCGCGGCGTGCCAACTCGAACGCGGCGAGCGTATTTTCTGGCGCCGCGTGGCGCGCGCCGCGATGACCGAGCACGAAGGGGCGTTCACCCTGTGGGCGGCGCCACGCAGCGAGCGCGTCAGCCAGCAAGCTCTTTCGCGATCTCGTGCGCCACGGAGCGCGCACGTTCGACCTCGTTGGCGGCAAACGAGATCCCTCCGACCACCGGGTGCCCGCCGCCGCCATAGCGCGCGCAGATGGCGCTGATGTCCGCGTCCAAGGCTTGCCCCGACCACGGGTTGTAGCCGACCGAGATCTTGGGGCCGCCCTTCAAGACACCGACCAGCACCGAGTACACGGACTTCGGGAAGAGCGCGTAAGTCACGAATTTGCCGACGCTCTCCAGCACGCTTTCGGTCAGGTCGACGAACACCACTCGGCCCTGTACTTCGCTCTTGGCGCGCACACGCTCTACGAAGCGCTCGTGCTTTTTGCCGAGCGGCTTGTAGCGCTCGCTCACCAGGCTCGAGCTGGCGACCTCCGAAAGCGGCTTCTGTAATAGCTCGGGGACTAGGCTCGCATAAAACGCATCGTCGCCGTAATGCTCGACGACGCTGACGAGCCGCATCTGCGGGTCACTGCGGTCGATCGCCTGTTCTGGGCTTTCGAAACGAGCGGAATCGACGATGTCCGCGAAGCGAACCAAGGGCTCGAGCTTCGGATCGCTGAAGCCGAACTGCTTGGCGCCGGTGTCGAAGATCAGCTTCGTGCACGAGCTGTAGTTTGCATCGAAGAAAAACTGGCCGCTCCCCGCGTCCTCGAACACACGCCGATCAGCGTCGGACTGGAACGCCGTGCGATGGTGATCGAAATACCAGGTCAACTTCGGGGAAGTGCTGAAGCGATAGTCGAGAATGGCGTTCTCGTCGCCGAGCAAGAGCTTGTCTTCTGTCCGTTGTTGGCTCGTGCCGTAGCCGCAGGCTCGGTACTCGAAGTCGGCCTGTTGCAAGCCGCGCTCGTGCATCAGCCGGGTGAAGAGTACGGCGCTCGACAAGCCGTCGAAACAATGGCCATGGCTGGCCACCACGAAACGCATACGGCCTGTTACCACGGGCTACCGCGATCGCTCTAGTTTTGGCGGAATCGTTCGGCAAAGTCGCAACCCTGATGAAGCCCTGCCCGACCCGGGGCGATGTCCGCCAGTGTCGAAAGCTGCCTCGTGGGCAGCGCTCTGCCCTCGCGGTTGGCTGATCTCGACGCGCCGCCCGAGCGGCTCTTCTTGCGCGGCGATCTGCCGCGTGGGCCGGCCGTGGCGATCGTTGGAACGCGGCACCCGACCCCACGCGCGGCGGAGTACGCGCAAGGGCTCGCGGGCGAGCTCGGGGAGGCGGGCGTCGCCGTGCTCTCGGGTGGTGCCGAGGGCATC